>NZ_JBGJZU010000060.1:8248-39990 GCF_041354475.1 Microcoleus sp. | reverse complement strand
CGATTGAAATAGTCACTTCATTGGATTCCATAATAGAGGATACCTAACTGTATACACTCTATTATGTGTACATTCCGGTAAGTTTGTCTATATATGGGTAGATTTTATCTGACAGTTCCCAACCCTTATATCTTGAAAGAAGTAGATTGCGATTTACCCTTGGGTGGGGGCGGGTTTTTGAGATTGTCAGTTTTTGGCAATTATTGTTGGTAAAACCCGCCCTTACAATTCTCGAAGCGAAGCGATATAGTGTGGGGATTCCCGTCTAGTCAGCTAAAATCGATTCGATCGACATCAGTTTTAAAATGTTTAACTGATTGATAGGAAATTTGATAAAATTTTACAAAAAAAACGTGCAAGAATGTAAGTAATAAGGTAAGAATCACTGACTAGGAGGCACGCCATGGTAGCGCTGACTGAACGAGTCCAACGCAGATTGACGGTGGAAAAAGTCGAAATTGCCCCTGACACAACGGCAATTCGATGCTTGGACTGGGATAGAGACCGCTTTGACATCGAATTCGGACTCAAAAACGGTACCACTTACAACTCATTCATCATTCGTGGCGAAAAGACAGCCCTCGTCGATACCTCTCACGAGAAATTTCGCCAACAATATTTAGACACTCTCACGGGGGAAATCGACCCGAAACAGATTGACTATATAATTATCAGCCATACCGAACCCGACCATAGTGGCTTGGTTAAAGACGTGCTAGCTTTAGCACCCCAAGCCATTGTCGTCGGTGCAAAAGTAGCAATTCAATTTTTAGAAAACCTGATACACCAGCCCTTTGAGCGACTGATAGTCAAAAATGGTGAGAAACTAGATTTAGGAAACGGCCACATTATCGAATTCGTATCGGCACCGAATTTGCACTGGCCCGATACTATTTTCAGCTACGACGCTAAAACTCAAGTGCTGTTCACCTGCGACGCTTTCGGGATGCACTACTGTTCCGACAGTACCTACGATGACGATTTAGCAGCAGTAGAAGAAGATTACCACTTTTATTATGAGTGCTTGATGGCTCCCAATGCTCGATCGGTCTTGAGTGCCATGAAGCGGATGGCAGAATTGGGAGAAATCGGTACTGTTGCGACCGGTCACGGCCCTTTGCTACGTTACAACGTAGTGGAACTCACCGGGCGCTACAAAAAGTGGAGCCAAGAACAAACCAAGACAGAAACAACAGTAGCAGTATTTTACACATCGGACTACGGATTTAGCGATCGACTCAGCCAAGCCATCGCCCACGGAATCACCAAAACCGGTGTAGCCGTAGAAATGATGGATTTAAAAATCGCCGACTTACAAGAAGTCCGCGAACTCGTCGGTACAGCCGCCGGGATTGTAATTTGTTCCCCACCAAGCACGGGCCCTGCTGGGGCGAATGCCGAAGCGGCCATCAACACAATTTTAGTAGCAGCCAACAACAAACAATCCTTCGGTTTGTGCGAATCCGGTGGCGGAGACGACTCATCAATTTATCCCCTACGAAACAAGTTCAAAGAATTGGGTTTAAAAGAGATATTTCCCAATATTTTGATTAAAGAAACGCCCACCGAAGCAATTTATCAACTGTGCGACGAAGCCGGCACCGACTTGGGACAGTGGCTGACGCGGGACAAAGCCGTCAAACAGATGAAATCTCTTGACAGCGACCTCGATAAAGCCTTGGGAAAAATCAGCGGCGGACTGTATATCATCACCACTCAAAAAGGCGATATTAGCGGTGCGATGCTAGCTTCTTGGGTGACACAAGCCAGCTTTAAACCCCTAGGTTTAACCATAGCAGTTGCCAAAGATCGGGCGATCGAATCAATGATGCACGCCGGAGACAAATTCGTGCTAAACGTGCTAGAAGAAGGCAAGTATCAAACCTTAATGAAGCACTTCTTAAAACGTTTTCCACCAGGTGCCGATCGATTTGCCGGAGTAAAAACCCAAGCCGCAAACAACGGTTCTCCCATTCTGACAGAAGCCTTAGCCTACATGGAATGCCAAGTAGTCAGCCGGATGGAACTTTCCGACCATCACATAGTATATGCCACAGTAGATAGCGGCCGCGTATCCAATCCCGACGCACTCCCCGCAGTGCACCACCGCAAAGTCGGCAATCACTACTAGGAAGGAAGAAGTCACCCCCCCCTGCCCCCCCCAAGGGGGGAAGGAAGAAGGAAGAAGGAAGAAGGAAGAAGGAAGAAGGAAGAAGAAATTAGCTGGCTAAACATCTTTTGTTTTTTTCCCTCCCTTCTTTCTTCCTCTGCGTTCTCTGCGCCCTCTGCGGTTAAAGAAAAAAAATCTAATTCAGAAAATCAATAGCATTGCTGTAGCAAAATTAATAGAAATAGGTGCAATCAATGACTAACACTTTAATTTCCAGAGAAACATCAGAAATCAAACCCCGCGATGTACAATTTTTTCAGATTGCAGCAGATACAGCAGCAGTACGATCGCGAACTTGGGACAGACTAAAATTTGAAGTAGAATATTCCCTGCAAAGGGGAACAACAGCCAATAGCTACATCATTCAAGCTGAAAAAACAGCCTTATTAGACCCGCCGGGAGAATCTTTCACTCAAAACTATCTCGATTGTTTGCAACAAAGGCTAGACCTAAAAAAAGTAGATTACGTAATTTTAGGACATTTTAATGCTAACAGAGCGGTAACAATTAAAGCTTTGTTAGAATTATCACCTCAAATAGCTTTTGTGTGTACAAATCCAGCCGCCATCGCTCTGCGAGCATCCTTTCCCGAACAAGAATTAAACATTTTAGTAGTCCGAGGGGAAGAAAGACTAAACTTAGGAAAAGGTCACGAACTAAGATTTATTGCCACTCCTACTCCCCGCTGGCCAGATGAACTTTGCACTTACGATCCGCAGACTAGAGTCGTGTTTACTGACAAATTCTTTGGCGCTCATGTTTGTGGCGATCAAGTATTCGATGAAGGGTGGAGTGTTTACAGCGAAGACAGACGTTATTATTATGATTCCCTCCACGCATCCCAGGCGAAACAAGTGCTGGCGGCAATGGATAAGTTGGCGGATTTCTCCACAGCATTTTATGCTCCCGGTCACGGCCCGCTAGTGCGTTATGGCCTCCACGAACTCACCAATTTGTATCGGGAATGGAGCCAACAACAAAACTCGAAAGACTTGACAGTTGCGTTAATTTATGCTTCTGCTTATGGCAATACGGCAACTTTAGCCCAGGCGATCGCCAAAGGAATTACTAAAGCCGGCGTGGCGGTGGAAACCATCAACTGTGAATTTTCCGAACCGGGAGAAATTCAACAGGCGATCGAAAAATGCGCGGGATTTATCATCGGAACTCCCACCCTAGCCGGACACGCACCGACGCAAATTCAAACGGCTTTGGGAATTGTTTTGTCTACAGCAACCAAGAGTAAGCTGGCTGGTGTTTTCGGTTCCTTTGGCTGGAGTGGAGAGGCGATCGACTTAGTAGAAAGCAAGTTGAAAGATGCCGGATATCGCATCGGATTTGAACCGATTCGAGCCAAATTTAAGCCGACGGCGGCGACGATTCACGAGTGCAAAGAAGCGGGAACAGATTTTGCTCAAGCTTTGATTAAATCGCAAAAATTGCGGGCGCCAAAATCACAATTGACGGGGGGTAGCGATCGCACGGAACAAGCAGTAGGAAGACTGGTTGGTTCTCTGTGCGTACTCTCGGCCAAGCGTGGGGAGGTCAGCAGCGCCATGCTTGCATCGTGGGTATCACAAGCCACCTTTAGTCCTCCTGGGTTGACTATTGCGGTGGCGAAGGATCGGGCGATCGAAGCTTTGATGTATGCCGGCGATAAATTTGTGCTAAATATCTTAGCAGAAGGGCGACAGTTGCGGAGGCATTTCATGAAAAACTTTGCTCCTGGAGAAGACAGATTTGCCGGAGTCGAAACAATTGAAGCTAGCAATGATTGTCCAGTATTAACTGATGCTCTGGCTTATCTAGAATGTGAGGTGGTGAGTCGGATGGAATGCGGCGATCATTGGGTAGTTTATGCAAAAGTCGAAAACGGTCATTTGTTAAATAATGACGGGGTGACAGCAGTCCATTACCGCAAATCAGGTAGTCATTATTAACTGATTCGGTAATTTATTTTAGGTAGGCATCCTTGCCTGCCTTTGAGAGGCTGTTAAAGGCTCCTAGTCATTATGATTGAACTGCGAAGGCGCGTAGGACGCGAAGGGAGAGAAGAGAGAGTTTAATTCAGGACGATGAAGAGAGGATTTTATATCATTCGCCCCAGCAGAAGTTCTGATTCATTCCCTCCTTAAAAAGTTCTGATTCATTCCCTCCTTAAAAAGTTCTGATTCATTCCCCCCGGCAGAAGTTCTGATTCATTCCCCCCTTGGGGGGGGTAGGGGGGGGTTCTTCTTCCTTCTGCCATAACTTATTTCAAAGGATGGTGATCCGCAAGAATTTTTTCAACTCTAGCCTCATCAATTCTCGCAGTCAATCTAGTAGCCTCATTGTTATCCCGAATCGTTTTTGCTAAAGTAAAAGAAGAACCAACCGAGAAAGTCAAACCCATACCCACAAAACTTTTTACCCACACATCAACTGGCAAGTAAATGATACCGACCGCCGTGGTAGAAGTAGCGAGAATAAAGGAAATCCAACACTGTAAAATCCAAGCATTAGTATCTTTTTGAC
Source organism: Microcoleus sp. (assembly GCF_041354475.1). NCBI lineage: Bacteria > Bacillati > Cyanobacteriota > Cyanophyceae > Oscillatoriales > Microcoleaceae > Microcoleus > Microcoleus sp. The sequence goes on along the minus strand of NZ_JBGJZU010000060.1, from coordinate 35,306 downwards.
GTAAAATTTGTTGTGCCATAATCTCTCCGGTTTAAATATATCTTTCGGTGGATTAACTTCAAGAATAGAGAGTATAGAAGAAGCGATCGGGAGAGATAGGGACAGTTTGGATAAGTGCACAGAGCGATCGGAGTTTTAACTAAAAAGGCGATCGATACCAATAGGGTTTCAGCCTCAAGTAGTCAGGATGGGAGTAGACAGTTGGTAAACTGGACTAATTAGATGGATGGAGTTAGATTAATTGTGTTAATTACTAGCGTCCGAGTCTATGCTTTGCTGCTGTACTTGTTGTAGCAAAGCTTGATAACGTTGTCGCTCTTGTTCGAGTTGTGCGATCGCTTCATCCGCACGTTGCCGTTCCTGTTGGGCAAGAGATTGAGCAATTTCCTTCTCTTGCCGTTCCTGTTGGGCAAGAGATTGAGCAATTTCCTTCTCTTGCCGTTCCTGTTGGGCAAGAGATTGAGCAATTTCCTTCTCTTGCCGTTCCTGTTGGACAAGAGATTGAGCAATTTCCTTCTCTTCCCGTTCCTGTTCCCTCAGTTGATCCATTTCCACAGGAGTGAGAAACTTCCGGCCATCTGGACGATAAATTTCCAGAGTATCCTCTGTCAATTCAAAGCGAATTTCCAACAACGGACTAACCCAGCCATTCATCTCTGCGATCGGTTCAAACCAATCTTCATCCCGAACAAAGCCAGTCAACTCAATATTATCTGGATCGTAAATGTAATATTCTTGAACTCCATAGCGCTGATAAAACAGGACTTCTTCTCCTGTTTTGACCGAGCGGTTCCCAGGGGATAAGATTTCAAAAGCGACTTGAGGAGGGATGTTATCTTCTTTCCACTGCTCATAAGAACCTCTGTCACCTTTTGGCCTACCAAAGACTACCATTGCATCCGGTGCTTGGCGAATTTTGTTATTTCCTTGAACGGGATACCAAAGCAAATCTCCAGCGACGAATACATCTAGGATGTTGGCAAACAAGATTTCTAGATTTTCTTTAATAGTGACAATCCATCGGAATTGTTTGGTATTGTCTGACATTGGTTCTCCGTCGCTGTCTGGGTAGATAATTTCTGATACAGTTTCGGCCGATAGTTTTTGTACCATGCTGTTTGATGGTTGTGGTGCTGATTTTAGTATAGCTTTTGATGGTGGGAGGGGTGATATCCTTGGGGTGGAAAGGAAAAGAGCGATCGCTTTTTAACCACTTAACGCTTTTATTTTGCATTTACCCGCCGCAGCCGGGTTCGCCTGGATTGCAAGAACCCCCCCCTGGAGCATGGGATCCTAACCCAAAATCTCCTGCCTCGAACCATTCTGCTTTAACTAACGACCACCAATCAGCAGTTAGCCCTTTTAAAATATACTCATAAGGAAGCCAACCATAACCTTTCTGACCCCATTCTGTTCCCCAAGAGTTTTTGATTAGGAATGCTCCTCTTGTTGGCTTTTCTCTGCCATTGGAATGCTTGATTTCTTTGTAGTTATTGTAGCCAACTGCCAAAACCGTATGCCCTCCTATGACTTGATCTTTTTTACTGGGGTAGGGAATACAGCCACTACTGATGTTCTCTTTATTGTAAATGGAACTGTAGACGGTAAATCCGAATATACAGGGAAAATCCGCTGCTAAAACTGCTTGAATCTGAAAGAGCAGAATTTCTTTGGTAAGATCGGGGCGATCGAGGCGGAAATATTTAAGTGTTTTATAGCTTTGGGCATAGGAATAGCAGAATGCTGGTGGCTCTTCATCAAACTTATCCGCCTCATAAGACCAGTATTTTTCTGGAGGAACCCCGAATGCTACCATTGTTTTCATAGTTTCCCGCACAGATGCCCCCACATCGCCCGTAGAGTTCATTAAATTGCGCGCTACTTTATAGAGAAATAGTGGAGAAATAGAGGTATATTCGTCTTTAGCTTTTCTGGCAAAGTATTCTAATAGTGCCGCCGCTGCAAAAGCTGTGCATGAGTTAAGAGAACCTTGGTCTCTAATTGGAGAACACCAGGTGGTTAAGTCCACGCCGCTAGGCAGAATACCGTAGGGTTTTAGATCTTCTTCCGCTAACTTTTTCTTAAATTTTTCATACCACTTCCTGTTAACTAACAAATCTAAGTTTGTGAGGGGAATAATGTTTTCACTATCTGTTAAAGCCAATTGGTTTTTTGGATTTTTATTATGCTTTTTGCAATCTTCATTTTCTTCCTTATCTTCTTCAATTTCAAATAAGTATAGTGCGGAAAATGAATTTAAGAGCTTTTGGTCTCCGCTGAGGCTATATTTTGTTATGTATCCTTGAACAATGAGCTGGATAATTTTATAAAAAGTTATTATCTTTAATTTTTCGTGGTCGGTTTTAGCCAGATTTTCTCTCTCTTCTAGTTCTATCTTTAGGCGAGATGCTACTTTTAAAATAGCTCCTTTGACAGAGGAATTTTCTAGAGATTGATCGAAGTTTTGGAATTTGTTTAATTCTGCTTGTAAAGCAGATTCTAGGTCTTCGTGAGTAGCAAAAGGCGAGATCATTTCAGTTATTGCAGATACGAGTGGCTCAACCACATAAAACTCTTGTCTGAACATTTCAAAAAAATTAGACTGACTTGAATCTTTTTGATTTGCTGGTTCTGTTTTTTTAAGTTCTAACATTTCTGGAAAGAACCAAGCTATTTCCTTATTGTCTTGGGGAACTGTATTAAAAGATATCCACCAGGATTTAAGAGTATCAAAAATAATTTTAAATGTACTATCCTTTATCCAAATAGGAATAGGTAGCAAGTCAGCTAAAGGAGTATTTTTATCTGGCTGTGAATAGTTGATATCGCCAAGAAAATTACCGATCGCAGTATAAGTTTCTACTCCGACTACACCATCTAGTCTAATATTAGCTTGTTTTTGGAATGCCTCAACAATTTTTTGTGTATTCTCATCAAACTCTTCATTATGTAGCCATTTCCAATATTCTGACTGATTTTTAAACAAGTCTATCGGCTGAAAATCAACAGAAAGTCTGGGATGAGAACTCAGCAAATGAAAGTAATACTTTAACTGTCTAACTTTTGGACTTGGGGTAATATCTAATTTCAAACTTTCGCTATAAACTTTGACTTTGACAAATGTAACTTCCCCAAATACTTGATTCTCCAGCTCTGTTTTTAAATCTTCAAGGGTTTCTTGCCTGGGAATTTTTCCACAGTTTTAATTAATTTGATCAAGCTTTCGGCAATATCTTCAATCGATTTAGTAACTTCGTTTCTTCTGAGATTGCCACTGTTCCTAATGGAATTGCCATTTTTTTGAACTTCCTCACTATCCAACAGATAATCTCTTTCATCTGGATAGTCTGGTACCCATCCCAATCCTTGCTTTCTCCAGTCCTTTGCTTGGTTGTTTGCTGTTCCTTGAGTTTCCATTGTTACCTCGATGTTTTTATTGAATTAACTTGAGTAAAAGTGATAAGGGCTTACTTGCAAATATTTTGCGGAGCTTGGGGATTAGTCTGGAAGTAGCCGTGTAAATGTTTGCACCCTCGTTCTACCAAACCCTCCAGAGTTAAATTTTCTAACTCCCGCCATATAATTATAGTACCATCTGAACTGCCAGAGATCAGGATTTTACTATTGGTGGGATTAAAGCTAATAGTATTAACCGCACGGCTATGACTCTTGAGAGTGGTGATGAGAGTCCCGTCTAAGTTCCACAGTTTAATGGTGCGATCGTTACTAGCGCTAGCAATTGTATTACCGTCAGGACTGAAACGAACGCTCATCACTTGATCGCTATGACCTGTTATATTTTTTAACAGTTGACCGTTAAAATTCCAGAGTTTTACAGTTTTGTCTTCACTAGCAGTAGCAATGAGGTTTCTTTTGGGATGGAAATTTATATCCTGAACTGCTGCATCATGTCCTTCTAAAGTAGCTTTTGGTTTTCCTTTTATATCCCAAAGCTTTGCCGTGAAATCGCCGCTAGCAGTAGCCATATAGTCACCATTAGGACTAAAAATAACAGTCCATATTTCTCTTTTATGAGCTAAGAACTCATTTTTTTTGCTCCCATCTATACCTAATATTTTCACACTCCCTTTACTATCAGCTAAAGCAAGTAACGGGTTACTTATAATCGGATTAAAGCTAACGCTACTAGAGCTTTCTAAAGGACTTTGCCTAGATATAGTTTTCTCTAGTTGGTATTGTTTTCCTTGCCAAGTCCAAAGCTTGACAGTATCATCACGACTACTGCTAGCAATTTTATCGCCATTCGGCGGGCTAAAATCTACGCTATTAACTTGCTGGGTATGTCCGATTAAAGATTGTTGCCAGTTACCATTTTTATCCCAAATTTGTACTGTGCTATCCTGACCAGCACTAGCAAATTTTTGACCGTCAGGACTAAAGCTTACATAAAATACTTTCTGGCTATCAGCTTGGAGACGAGTCACTAAAGGCAGTTTAACTTGCCAAAGTCTTACTGTAGTATCGCCACTAGCTGAAGCCAGGATATCTCCCTTCTTGTTAAAGCTAACGCTTTTTACTCGGCTGGTATGACCGCTAAGAGTTTCTATTTTTTTTGTTTCTTTTTCGTTTTGCTCCCAAAGCTGCACTTGACCGTCTAAGTTTGCAGTGGCAATTGTGTTTTTGTTTGTTTTTTGGTCAGGACTAAAGCTTACACTGGTAAATCCGCTTTCTCCCTTTATGGTTAGGTTACTCAGAGGAGTACCGTTTAATTTCCAAAATCTGACTATCTTATTTTGGCTAGCTGTAGCAATCATTTGACCATCAGGACTAAAACTTACACTATTAACACTGGAGTTGTGTTGCAAAATTATTGGATTTTGTTGAAGTTTTGGTGTTAACTTCCAAAGTTTGACTGTACCATCTACACTGGCAGTAGCTAAGATATTTCCTTGTTTATTAAATTTCAAGTCGCAAACTGTTTTCTGATGAGGTTTAAATGGTTTGCCTATCTGTTGCCCATTAGTGGAGTTCCAGAAAGTGACTTTACCACTATTATCGCCTGTGGCAATCATGTCATTGGAGATGAAGGTAACGCTATAAACTAAATCGTCATGCGGCAAGGTGTATTTCAAAGTGCCGTCTTGATTCCAAAGTTTTACAGTTTTGTCGAAACTAGCACTAGCAATTATTTTGCTGTCAGGACTAAAAGTTACAGAAGAAACTGGATCACCGTGCTGGAATTTTTCCTGTAAGACAATAGATTTTTTTTGATTTTCTTCGATCTTCCAGAGTTTTATAGTTTTGTCGAAACTAGCACTAGCAAGCATTGTACCGTCGGGGCTGAAACTGACGCTCTGGACAACAGTATTATGAGCTTGGATGCGATCGCGCTCTCTTACCCAGTAAACTGCTTGTGTTAGAGTTTCCATTACTTGTTCGCGCACTTCTTTATTACCAGGAACCCAACCTATCTGTTTTAACCTAGTAGCTGCTTTTAAAGCTTCAACCAAAGGGTCGAGAGAATTTCGATTTAGAATAAATTTGGCTTCTGATGCTTGACTCAGGGCGATAATTTGACCTCTTTCTGCGTTAATCCAGGCTGTTCCCGCAAGTATAGTCAATCCTGTCATGGTAATTAGGGATGCGATCGCTAACCGAGTCCGCTGTTTTTGTACTCGGACTTTTTCAGATTCAGCGTCAGCTCTAGCGCTTTGATTTTTAGCGTTTTCTGCTTCGGCATCAGCTCTTTTTTGAGCTTCTCTCGCTCTTTCCATCTGAGCTATAGTTTTAGCTGTTTCCTCTTCAGCTCTTGCTGCTTCAGCTTTAGCCTTAGCTTCGGCAAGTTCTCGCAATTGTCGCTGTTGCTCTAAATCATCTTGCACCTCCCGATCGCGCCTACCAACACTTTTTACCAAAAACTCCCTATCATCCCCAGTCAAATTCGGCAGCACCCTCTTCTCCCACTCCTCAACCTCCGCCAAGCGCGCCCCCGTCAGCAGCGCATCATCTGACTTGCGATAAGTTTCTTCCCACTCCCGACAAGCTATCTCTAACCGCCGAGAAATCCGAATATTCTCCAGATCCTCTTCAATCCAATTACTCAGTAACTTCCAGCGACACAACAGAGCTTCGTGAGCCACTTCCACCGTGTTTTCATCCACAATAATTAAACGCTGCTGCGCCCCAGCTAACAGCCCAATTACCCGATCTAACTGCTCTGGAGAATCCGAGATCGCCCTTAGTCGATCCCAATCAACCCGCCGGCGCGTTACCTCCGTACCCTCACCCAACTGCACCAACTCCATAAACAGTTTGCGTACAAAAAGGCGATCGCCCTCACTAAGACTTTGATAGATCGCATTAGCTCGATTTTCCAAAGCCCCTTGAACACCACCAATATCTTCATAGCCCTTTCTCGTCAGTAACGGTTCTGGAAATTCCGGTTTTTCAATACAAACTCGCCACAACTCCTTCAAAGCATATTGTAACAACGGTAACGCACCCGGTTGACCCGCCACATCTTGGGCAATTTGCGATACCAACCCCCGCTCAAATTTTACCCCATGCAATTGGGCCGGTTTCTCGATCGCCTCTGGCAACTCTTCAATCCCTAGCGACTTGACAATATAAGTTCTAGGCGGAATGTGATTGATCAAATTTAAAACGTCTGAATAATCAGCGCAACGAATTAAAAAATCTCCACGAATTGCAATAATCATCCGGCTGTTTCGCTCAGGATCGTTCATCTCATCTGCAATCAAACGGATAAAACTCCGCCGCTCAGATTCATCTTCACAAAGCGTAAATACCTCCTCAAACTGATCTATAAAAATTACAAAAGGCTCATTCCGCTCTCGATACCGAGCTAAAACATCCACCAACTTTCCTAGGGGATACTTCCCAGGAGTAAAAGATTCAACTGACCATTGACTACTACCAGGAATTCTATCCCGACTTAACTGTGGCAGCAATCCCGCTTTAATTAAAGAAGATTTCCCCGAACCAGAATAGCCAATAACCGGAATAAAACGACTATTAGTTAAGTGAGTAATCAGTATCCGAACAGCTTCCTCCCGCCCACAAAAATACTTTTCTTGTTCAGCTTCAAAAGCAGAAAGTCCTAGATAGGGATTTTGGCGATCGAAACTAATTTCAGTAGCCGGCATTTCTGACTGCGGATACGTTACCAGAGTAATGGAGCGGCCCCAGCCCATGCGAATCGGTTCTTGCACAAAACTCTTAAGTTCCCCACTGATGTAGTCGAACAAAAGATCTCCACTAACACGACGATTGCGACCCGCATTTGCTGATGCCAATCCCTTCAGCACAGCACCTGTAAAATAACTATTTGGTTCACCTTTTAAAGATTTGGCAGTCTCAAATGTTCGGCAAGCCGCCATTAAATAATAATCTCTTTGTGTACTGAAAGCCCTCAGAGTTTGCTGCACAAGCTGGCTTTCTAAAAAATAGCCACTATGACAACAATCCAACAACATTACTAAACTGCTCAAATCGGATTGCTGAATTAAATCGTTGAGACTTGCTAAAGAAATACCATATTTATAGTCAATAACTTCCTTCCCAGCCATTTCCACCTGACAGTCAGAAGTCGCTAAAACTCCCTTTTGCTGTCCCAATGTATCGGAGAAGGTAAAGCCATGACCAGCAAAATAAATCAAAGCTTCATTTTTAGTAGCTCTATCTAACAGTAAAGTTCTCAATTCTTGACCGACTTCAGCCGCTGTAACTGCCTTATCAGCGCTAATTTCAAAACAATTTTTTTCGGCATTCCATCGTGCCGGCAATCGCTTCACCTCAAAACCGCCATACTGCTCTAATACTTGCGCCAAAATCTCCGCATCACTAGCAGCTTTCGGAAGACGCGACATTTGTGAGCTTTGATACTGAGTAATACCAATAACCAGGGCATAACGAGCCATTGAGTTTCACCTGAACTTAAAAATACTGGCTTAATTGACAAACACCCTGAACCGTTGTTTTCCTTTAAACGCTATAATAACTAAACTTTCCGGAAGCAAGCTCGATCTTTAAGTAAAATCTACATAAACTTAACAAAAGGTAACATTATGTCCGAATTACAGCGTTTCGCTTTTAAAGAAAAGGGTGAAGTGTACGAAGTCGTAATTGACGAAGCTGCAACCTCACAGGACGATAGTCCTTATGACGAAGAGAGGGGCCTGGGAAGCGATGCGCTTAACCGGATGCAGCAAGCTCGCCTGCTCATTCGCAATTATGCTATGTATGCTGTGACGGCTTTTAAAGATTTTGGTGCGGCTGAGGTTGAAGAAGTAACACTAAAATTTTCTATCAAAATGGGTGGCAAAACTGGCATTCCATATATTACCGAAGGTTCAGCAGAAAGCAACTTAGAAATAGAGGTAAAGTGCAAGTTTCCTAAATCTCCTACAAACGAAAAGTCTTAAACCGTTCTTAAGGCTTAATTCCAGCTAAGTAAACCCACCTAACAAAACAGAATAGGCACTTTCTCTTAGTCCGCCTCGGCGGACTTCGTTTGTCTATTTCAATGTCAAAAAGTTTCAATCGCCGAGTGATGCTTTTTTAGGGAGCTTTTTCAAAAGTTCCTTTTGGTTTTTGCAGGACGTTACTTTACCAGACTGGTGTACCTTAGCGATGAAAGGTGCTTGATTCCCCCGAATAAATCGTTGCATATTTTCTAAGGCATTTACAAAAGCTTGTGCGACTACAACTCCAGAAACATCGCCGCCCACAAATGCAAAAAGCCGTACATCGCCTTGAGCCACGGCTAATAACTCCAAAGGACGGCTAGCGATTTTCTTGTCCTTTGTTAATACCACCCAATTGCGCTCTCCAACTATCCTCAGCCAATCCTCATCATTGATATCTTGACTAAAATGATCGTCGTGAATTTCTACTGTAGCCCCCACATTTCGTAGTGAATCTGCCAGTTTCTTTCCTAAACATCTGTCTATGAAAAATATCTCATTCATGCTGCCAACAGCGGAAGTTCGCAGCGAATACCTTCCTCAATTTGGAGCCGATCGCAATTGTAGTCTTCGGCAAGTTCATCGATGGAATCCCCAGCTTTGTAACGTTCCGCCAGCATAGCTGTGGGAATGCCAGTTCCAGCTAAAACTGGGCGGCCAAAGGAGATTCTGGGGTCAATCATCACTGTTTTAGGTTCGTCGGCACCTGGTAGCTTCGTGAAAGGGTAGAGTTTGAGGGGTAATCCAGCTTCATCTCGTACAATGCGATCGAAATAAGTTTTTAGAATCTGTCTTGCTTCCTGTTCCCTGTCGGATGCTGCAAGCTGCTGTCCGAATCTCTCAAACAAAAGAGCTATTCCCTCGATTTGAAACTCAATTCCACCGTATAATTGAGGAGTCGAAAGATGATCGTTGATGTAGTCGAGTTCAGTGCTAAGTTGTTTTCGGGAGAAGCCAGTAGCCTTAAAAATGGCAATCAAGACATGAGCCTCTACCAAATTTGTGAAAGAAAGTAGTGTAGTTTTGGACTGGGGAAGCAGTTCAAAATTTTTGGGGTGAGGTAACTTAATCAGTGGCTCAAAGAAGCGCTTTTCCGCTTTTGTTTTCGAGAACCAGCCACCAACCCAATCTCGCAACCTATCCTTCCGCAGCCTGAGATATTGCGCTGCTTGAGGGATAGAATATATAGGAATGTCGCGCGGATCGAAGTTTTTAGTATCAAGCATATAGCAATCCTAAATCATTTGTGAGTTTCTTACTCCCTCCCCTTGGTAAGGGGAGGGTTGGGGTGGGGTAAAAATTTTACGACTCATTTAGTATCAAGCATAGCAGTTGTCCTAATCCTAAATACTTATATATTTGCACAGTTCGCGGGCGATCGCAAAAATCTCTCCCTTCCATACCCCGATACCCGACTTCTTCAAGAAATCGGGTATCTAAAACTGCTACGGATTACTTATTTTTCTGCTGAGTCTTCGCTTGTTCGATCGCAATTTCCTTCACAGCCTGAAACGAATTCAAATTCGACGCACCTTCAATCGCCTTCACCGCCAAATCTTGCACCTGTTTCAACGCAGAATCCAATTGTTTCGACAAGCTAGCAATGCGAGACTCTTGATTTTGAATAGTCTGCAACATACCTTGGATTTGCAGTTCATAATTTTGCTTTTGTCCTTCCAAATCTTTAGCAAACAAATCCGCCTTAACTTTAGCTTGATAATTGCCGATGTTCCGACCATTATCTTTACCATTCTTGATATTAGCTTCCAGTTCTTTCGGAAAAGCTTCCACCTTTGCTTTCACCTCAGCATAAAGTTTTTCCCGTTCCGCAATAGATTTCTCCCGTTCCGCCCACTGTTTCTCCTGTTCCTGCTTAAATTCTTCGATTTCTTTGTACAGCCTTTGCTGGCGCTGTTCATATTCTTCGATATCCAGATTGCGCTGAAGCTCCAAATCATAATCATACAACTCTTCATCCCGATCGCGAACTTTTTGCTCGCTATCATTCCGTTCTTGAACTGCTAATTCTTGCAGTTGTTGCTCTTTTTCCCAAGCTTTGCGTAATTCCAGGAGTTCCTGTTCAATAGTTTCTCGCTGTTGGCTGATTTCTTCAGTAAATGTTTTCGCACTTTCTTCGTATTGTTGGATTAAATTATCCAGGGTATCTTCCGCAACATCTTCTAAACTGTGTAACTCTTGCAGTTGTTGAACTTCCTCACCTACATTCCGTCGCAATTCCTCCAGTTTAGACGCTTCGGAGGTCAGTTTTTCAGACAATTCGCTGACCGCACCACCGAAGCCAAATTGCAGTAAAATTAAATTGTCGATCGTAGCCTGCATTTTTTGTTGAGTTTGAGTTACAACCATTGGTTTATTTACCTCGATAATCGCTTTTTCTGGAACTACAGTTTGCTTTTGCGAAACATTGACTGATGGGCTTTTATTAACCTGCTTCAGTTGCAATTCCAAAGCAGCCTTAGCTTCTGTTGCTTCTTTGTATGCTTCCAAAATTTCAGCTTTGGTACTCTTATCACTCACTTTTTTGTTCACAACTTTTCATCTCCTAATCATTGGGCGATTTTTGTTTGATTTAAGTTCAACTTCTTAGTCCGCGCAGGCGGACTTCGCTTGTGTAGTCGCGGTTTAAACCGCCGAATTTCTAATCTTTAAGATTTAGTAGCAAAAGCTTTCATTGCCAAATCTTGCGCTTGCTTCATCGTAGCTTGCAGTTGCGCCGAAATTTCCGCAATTTGTTCAGTTTGTCGCCCAATATTCTGCTGCAAAGATTGCACTTTCAATTCATATCCCTGCTTAGTTCCTTCCCATTCTTTATCCACTAAATCTGCTTTGACTTTAGCTTCGCGGGAAACCTCTTGAATGGCTTCTTCTTTGGCTTTGATATAAGCCTGTTTCAGTTCTTCTTCAAATCCGGCTGCTTTAGTTTGATTCTTTTCAAACTCAGCTTGATTGTCACTCAGGACTTGTTCACGCTCTACCCAATTCTTCTCTTTTTCGCGGGTATATTGATGCAATTCTCGTTCTAGTTTGCGTTTCTTTTCTTCGTATTCGTCAGTTTCAATTTTGCGGGTGCGTTCTAATTCGTAGCGATAATCGGCTGTTTCCTGTTGACGTTCTTTGAGTATTAGTGCAGTTTGTTCGGCAACTGCTACGTCGAATTCTTGTTGTTCTTTTTCCCAGATTTTGCGTTTTTGAAGCCTGTCTTTTTCGATAACTTCGTGCTGAAGGGCTGCACTTTGCTCTAAGGCTGTTATTTTCTCTTGGTGTTCTTGGGTTAAAATATAGAGTGCATCTGCTACAACTCGGATTTGCTGCAATTGTTGCAATTGTGCTGTTTCTATTTCAATGGCGCGCTTTAATTCATCTAATTTTGATGATTCCGTATTTAATTTTTCTGAAAGTCCGCTGATGATGTTACCAAAATCTAATTGCAAGTCCGCTAAGCCTTTGACAATACTGTCAATTGTATAGGTAGAAGCGACTTCGAGGAGTTGTTGGTTTTTGGCTTTTTCGGCTGACTGTTCTTTCGTTTCTACTTTCGATTCAATCTTTTTTCTTTCCGCTATAATTTGCTGAAAATTTTGCTGGATTTTGGCTTTGCTTTCTTTGGCTGTTCCTAGTGTCATAATGCTGGTTTCTCCTGATTCTAATTTTTATTTCTGTGGGTGCAAAGGTGTTTAGCTATCCTAACTTGCGGAGTTGGGTGAGAAGAGTTTGATATTTTTGAACTGCATCCGGTTTGGGTTCTAGATTTTCGCCTCCTAAAGTTTTGAGAATTTCCAAACAGCGCCCGCAGCGATTCCCTTCCCGGCAATTACACTCGTCTATTATACTCAAAAGTTTGCCGGTTAGCAATTGATTCTGCGCCAATAAAGCTTGGTAATTTTGCTGAATAGATTCTGTGACTAAAGTCATGTGTTGGCACATTTCGGTGAGACTTTGAATGTCGTTTATAGAATCGGCTCGAATTTGTTCTATCAGCTCTAAATTGGCTCTCAAACGGCTCTCCATCAGATGCGATGGGTTTTGGATGTTTGTTATTTTCGGCATCGTTTCAAATTAGTAATAATCTAGGCAAAGGGCGAGATAGAATCGCGCCCTTTGCCTAGATTTAGAACAAGTCGGCAGTTGATTTATCTTGGGCTGCTGGCAGTGAGATAGCACCGTTAGAGTTTAAAGAAAGGGCATCATTTTCACCGTTAGCATGGGCTGCCATCAAACAGGCAACTTCCTGGGGAGGGAGATTGTCCAAACAGATCATTTGCCGCGTTCCTTCCAAATCTATCATCCGAGATTGATTGCTCATATCGGACAATACTGCGGCGGCTTGGTCGATGATTCCCCAGTCTTTGCGCTCAATCCAAGACCATTTTAAGCTGTAGTAATTGATTGGTTTTACTACTCCGCTATCATCTGGTTTTTGACCGGAATGTTTGGTAAATTCGGGAATGAAGATACCTGTAGCTGGCTCTACTCCGCGAGATTGGACTGAGGCAACTAAGCGGTTAAAATCGTTCAGACTGCGGTTTTTGATGTATGTGACCATCACAACTCCTTGGGGTAGTTCGCCAGTTTCGGCGACAAACCAGAGTTGACCCCAAAGTGTGTGGGAAGTTTGACCTAAACTGCCGAAGAATTTGGAGAATTTGAGGATTGTCATGGAGCATTTGCTACCATAATCGGTATCGCCGATTGTCCACTGTCCGCTTTGACAATTGTTACGAACGGCGATGGGAATTTCTGGTACTAGCAAAGCGTTGGTAGGTTTAGATCCAAATACTGAAAATACTGGTCTTTCTTGTGTTTTAGTCATTGTTTTTTCCTTTAATTATTGATTTACAGCAAATTGGGCATTGGGAATCGGGCATTGGGCATTGGGAATAGTTTCTTCCTTCTTCCTTCTTCCTTCTTCCTGAAGCGTTCCCTGAGCCCTTCGGCTACGCTCAGGATAAACGCAGTCGTTGGGCCTTCTTCCTTCAATTACCTAATGAGATGTTTGGCTTTTTTTGGTTCGGGATATGTGTATTCAAGCATCGCTTCTTGCTGAGCTTTAATTATCCGCAGTGCAGCGAGTAAATGCTCTAACATTTCTAGGTGGGCTGGGGTGAAGTGGATGCTGAAGCCTTCGCCATCCCTTGCATAACCCGGACATACCAGTGAGGCCGAGTTTTGTTCTTCGTGGGTGGCGATGTATAGCCAGTCGTCGTCTTCTAGCTTGTAATGGGTGTCTGTCCAGGTTCTCAGCATTGGCTATCTGTTCCTCCTTGTTTTCTCAGTACAAGCGTTTTGACCGATCGCGCTTCCGACTTTTTTGACAATCCACAGGCTGTATATAGCGTGTGTTGTCGGCGGTTTAGCCATTTTAACTCTACCTGTGTGGCTAAAGTGTTGATTAACCCGTCAACTAAACCTAGTCTAACGTATGTTGATTTTCCCGTCAAGTGTTTTGTTGAATTTTTCATCAAAACAGGCTAGAATGCTTGGAGGGAGGCGAAAAAACGTGGAACAGACATTAGAACAGACCTTTGGAAGACTCATCCGTCAAGCTCGCAAGGACAAAGGATTCTCACAACGTGAGCTAGCAGCTATGCTAAGTGTGGATTTTACCTATTTGTCGAAGTTGGAGAACGATCGCGCGGATTATGCACCCAAAGAGGAGGTAATCCGATCGCTAGCACGGAATCTTGACATCAATGAAGAGGAACTAATTTTCTTAGCCGGGAGACTACCTCAGCAGTACGAAGCCTTGCTGAAGCAGAATCCGAAGGAAATGCAGGCTCTTTTCCGCCGGATGCAAGAAAATCCAGATTGGCTCAAAAAGTCGTTCCAATCCTAAGAGAGGGCTTTCAAAGTGAGTATTTTTAAGCCGTATTGCTTCTATCCCAAAGAATCGATCGAGGGTTTGGCAAATGACATTTTGATGCGGATGCAAAAGACACAAAATTTTGCTCCGAGATGGCCTTTTGAGGCGACAATGGTGGCTGATTTCCTGGATTTAGGAGTAGTTTGGGACTGGATTGAACCTGATGAAGAGGGTGCGATCGCTGCTAGAATTTTGCCGCAGCAACGGTTAATTGAAATCAACGAACAGATTTTGGCAAAACCCCCAGGCTTCATCGAATCTACCATCGCCCATGAAATCGGACACTGGGTGCTGCACATCAATCAGGATGAAGCTGACGGTGTTGTGGAACAGTTGGAGTTAAATCTGGAAAATGGGGGAAACACGTCGCAGGATGTGGAGGAACCGTTTGTGTGTCGGGGTGCGAGTGCTGATACTAAGGTTGCATCGATCGAATGGCAAGCACAATATTTTGCAAGCTGTTTGTTGATGCCGCGATGTATTTTGGAGGATAAAAGACAGGGACGGGATTTAACTAAATGGTCGCATTTATACAAGATGAGGGATGAATTGGGAGTGAGTATTTCCAATTTGACCAATCGTTTGCAAGAGTTTGGCTGGATTTATATTCCGAAGGGAACTCGCGAGATTTATGCGGGGAAAGATGCGGCTAATGGACAGCAGCGATTGTTTGGGTAAGCTGGTTTACGGTTGTTTTTGAGTGATTTAACCGCAGAGGGCGCAGAGGACACAGAGGAAGAGAAGAGAGAGATGAATAGTGTTGGACTCAGGCATGATATAGAGGACACGGCAATGCAGTCCAAGAATTTACCTTAATTGTCAAAAGTAAGAGTCGGTCGTTGGATGAGTTCTGATGAGTTTGCTAAAATGCAGCAGACTGGTGTAGTTCAAGAAAGTTATACTGGTACTACATATGTTGCATTCCCCGCAGATTCAGAAGCATTCATGAGTCAAGCTAAGCCCGGTGCTGTCTATGTAGAGTTTGATGTACCTGCCTCTGGTATAAGACAAACAAAAGAAGGTTGGGCTAGCATTAAAAGTCCTAATAGTTTAGACGGAAGACTTGCTGCTAAAAAAGGTCTACCGATACCTGAAATGCCTAAAGCAACAAATATAACTCATACAGCAACAAAGTTAAATTAGAGAGTTTGTTCAGAATTATGTTAACTCAATTTGAAAATTGGATGCAGGAAAAACGTCAGGAAATTGAGAACAGGGGTTATCAATTAGAGATAGTAAAATCTCCATCTGATATCGTTGAACAAAGTCTACGCTTGGACTTAGATTCTGATAATTATATCGCTAGAATAACACTATGGGATTCTGGTGACTCTCAACAGGAAATTATAGATGTTGTTTCTGAACAAATGGTATTTGATGAATATTTTAAAATTAGTGCGAACTTTAATTTCAGCAAAGCTTTTGAAAAATTTTTCAATATTTTGAAATTAAACCTTTGTTGAATTTGTTTGACAGACTATCAGTTAGCCATTTAAGAGAGGATTAACTGTAGTTAGATAGAATCTTTTCATAAATTTCATAATTTTCTCGATCGAAGCAGCAAAAAATTACTCTTTGAGGGCCACCACTATTTTGTATTTGTTCGGAGCATATCTTCACCGCAATCTCACCTGCTAGAGCCTTGGGGTATCTGTAAATGCCAGTGCTAATGCAAGGAAATGCCAAACTCTCGAACTCTTTATCTGCGGCGATTTGCATACACTTGCGGTAACACTCGGCCAGGAGTTCAGGTTCTCCACGATCGCCTCCCCGCCATACAGGTCCTACCGTGTGGATGATAAAGCGTGCAGGCAAGCGATATCCTTTAGTTAGCTTAGCATCCCCAATCTTGCATCCTCCAAGCAATCGGCACTCGTGAACAAGTTCTGAGCCTGCTGCTCTGTGTATTGATCCATCTACTCCACTACCTCCAAGTAAACTGGTATTTGCAGCATTCACGACTGCATCAACTTCCAATTTTGTGATGTCGCCCAAAATAATTTTCATAAAACTAATTAAGCTTCAAGAATCCATACTTATAATAATGTACTCTTATCATTTGCACAAGACTGGCTACAGGTGAACATATTGCTGTAAGTGAATATGAGTCAGAATGATTATCAATATGCTCATGCTAATCCGGTTAGTAATACGGTAACAAAAGTCGGGAATTGTTTTGTTGTTGGTACGGAGATTCTGACTGTTGATGGGATTAAGAGTATTGAGGATATTCGGGTTTTTTCTCAAAAATAATGAGTTCTGAGTTTCGGATTCCAAGTTTAGTAAAAAACTCAAACCTCAAAACTCAAAACTCAAAATTCTCTCAGACTAACAACTGATAGATTCAGTCGATCGCGTGACACAACTAAATGTATCCAAACGCTATCAATTACCGACCCCGGCGAGGAACCATCGTCTCGATATTGATATTAGCCAGAGGAACGCGCTGTGGAGCAGTAGCAGGCATTGGCATATTGCGAGCCATACCCAGGTAATTTGCCGGATCTCCAGCTCTGAGCTGCTTCTCTTGAGGCACAAAACGGCGTACAGAGCTCTGCCAAATGATTTGTGGGAAGCCAAGCTGCGAGCGGTGGTACTCACCGTAGCGAGGAGTCTTCAAGTTAAAGGGTGTGTCCCCTGCAACTCGCTGAGGCAAGATGCGGCGCTGCTGATAAGGCACTGTATCGTAGCCGAACTTATTGAGGTACTCATCGCTATTGAGCAAGTCGTCAATAAAGCCTTGAGGCCCTTTATTAGCTACCACGATCGACCAAGCAATCTTTTCGCGCTCGCTGTAAACATCCCGGCCCAAAATGCGCTGAACGCACATTTCGACAAAGCGGTAGTTGCTGTTAGTTTGATAATTCCGTTCCAAGAAAGGGAACGAAGTAGCCAAACCGCGAATAAAATCCCGCACTGTAATTTGGCCGAACTTGAGTTGCGACTCCAAAGACTTTTGGCGGTTGCTCTTAAGGATTTGGTGTTCGCTGTAAATCTGGCGATATCCAGCCCAAATCAAATTTTCCATGTCCCCCGACGAGAGCACATTTTCAGTTGTGAAAATTCTGGGCTGCTCGTCGCCTCCGACTTCATAGCCAGCTACGCGCTGGTTTTGGCTCTTAGGAGCGTAGTTCAACAAAGGAAGCGCCACGTTATAATCTCCGTTATCTCAAATTTTCACAAATAGCTGATACTGCGATCGGCCAGCTTGACACTCTCAGGGCTGAAGCCACTGAGATTCTTGGTTCACTGATATACCTTTAAACTGTCCATCCTTTCGGCAATATTTAAACCTAAAATCCGTTCAATTGAACCAAGTTTTGAGCCTAATTTAAACAGCCTTAGAGGGCTTATCTCCCCAAGCGTTAGAGAATCACTTCTCTTGTTTCCGTGTGCCCCACGGTACACCTAATTAAATAGATTAGGGGATTCTCGCAGCCTAAATCTGATTTTCCTGAATTTTTGCAACAATCTGTAATATTGTTGACGGTTGTCAGTTGGCTGTTGGCTACCAACAACCAAATTACCAGCCCAAGGCTGAGTAGAACTCGGTAGTGACTGGCTCAGCCTCTGCTGCTGGCGAAGCGGCCTCGGCATCGGGTTCCACGCGAACTTCTGTACAAAAAGTGGAAGTGCTGAAACCGCCAAAGCGCTTTACCGTACTTGTCCGCATCCGCACATTGGGACCTGCGAACCAGAAACGCTCGATCGAACTCATCGTCTCGTATTCGGTAATCAGCATCAGCCCATCCTCATCATCCATCTCAAAACGACCAGCCACCGGCACAATTTCCGCATAGCCACGTTCCCGCAACATCAAACCTTGGCGCGGATTTTCAGGATCGGGGACGATCGCGAACACCGTAGAGCCTTTATGATTCTCATCATCCTTATCCCAGGCCATGGAGCCGTGCCAAGTCACAAAAGCGCCTCCGGCAGCCCGACTGGGGTCAATTTCGTGCATCTGACAAATCTCGGCTACTCGCGTGTCATCGGCACCAAGGGCCGTCACCTCAATATTGGAATCCCCAATCTCCGTTTGGCGGAAAGGGAGGTGGTGAGTGCTACGCTGCGATCGCCACTTCCCTGCACTGCTGTGAAAAAACTCCATTGCATCCATCATAAATAGCTCCTTTGGCTTAGTCTTCGCGGTTTGTACGTTTTTTTATGATAAAGCTCCCCCCACTTAGATGTACTTTTATGGCACAAATTAGTAGCAAAATGTACACCTTGGACAGATTGTCAAGTTAATGTTATGATAGTTTACAATGTAGGAACAAAAGAAATCCAGCGAAACGTGATTTCGATATATCTGATTTCGATTTATCTCATGTAGCAAAGTGGAGGAGCGATTTATGGATATGCCTATAAGTCTGAGCATGGAACAGCAGTTCAAACTGCAAGTGTTGCGAGAACAAGTCAAAACCTTAAGTCAAAATGAAGCTCAGGAATATCTACTAGAGGTGATGCGGCAAAATATGGTCAAAGAAAACCTATTGAAGTTTTGGATGAAGAAAGGCTGATCGAGTTGGCTGAAGCAGAAGTCGGGAATTTGCCGCAGGATTCCCACAACTCCCGACTTCTGGAATTTCTCCTAGAATACCCAAAAAGCTGGCGCACAACAGGCTGTTTGCCCTGTTCTACAGCAATTATGGGAGATGTCTGATATTTAACCTTTGATAACTTGTCGCATTTGCTCCCAGTGCGATCGATATTGTGCGATCGCCCTATCGCCAAAAGGCAGTAGAAACTCGCTTCGAGCCAGAATCTTGGCATCGGGTAATAGTACAGGATTAGTCCGAACCTCCCCAGGCAAATTCTCCGGTTTCATCCCCACAACAATCGGCGAACTAACTTTACTCAGCAAAGATAATTGAGGCGCAACAGAAGGTTGCCAACAAAAATTAATCCATTTTGCTACTAATGGTACTGGATTTCCCGACGCTGGTTCTACCCACAAATCTGTCCAAAGTGCAGTGCCCGCCAGGGGAACTACTACGGCTAGATCTTTTTGAGTTACCAACAGCGGTAGGATGTCTGCTGATGAACCAACGGCTAACCAAGTATCACCTAAAATCAAAGGTTGCAGGTAAGCATCGGAACTATAAAATTTAACTTGCTGATGTAATTTTGCGAGTTCTTTTTTGAGGTTAGAAACTTTATCTAAATCCTGGGTATTGTAGGATTTACCTAACTTTTTTAAAGTTAAACCAATGACTTCTCTGGCATTGTTCGGTAGAGAAAGGCGATCGCGCAATTCCTCACGCCAGAGGTCTTTCCAATCTGTAGGAGTCCATCCCAAAGCCTTAAATTTGTCAGTGCGGTAGGCAATTACAGTGCTTCCCCACCGATAAGGTGTGGCCCAAATTTTACCTTTAGGGTCTAACTGACCCTCATTATTTCGTCTTACCAGTGTTCGCCATCTTTCGGGGATTTGTGGCCAGTTAGAAAATTTCTGGGGATCGATCGGTCTAATTAATTCTTGCCTAATTGCCAAAGTCAGCCAGTAATCTCCCAGCATCACTAAGTCAGCTTGATTTTTGGTTTGGGGACTCCGTTTCCAGTCTTGCAATAGGGCGAACAATTCTGTTAATTGCGTTGACTGCGTTACCTGCAAAACTGAAGAGGGTTTTGAATCGAGGCTAAACTTGCTGACGAGTTGGGCCGGAATCGCATTTTTGAGCGATCGAATTTTGAGACTAGGCTTCGACTCACACGCAGCAGCCAATTGAGTTAAAGTTAGGGTAGCTGTCCCCAATAGCAAAGACCTTCGTTTCACTTTTGAATGCGCTTTTCTAAATATTTACCGATGGTTTTGTGTTCTGTGGCCGGAGAAATAATCGTTGGTCGAGTCCGGTACTCGGAGGCGATGTGTGTTATTTCTTCCTCAAACACAGAGCCATTGTACTCGGTTTTTTCACACAAAGTTGCAGCCTGGGCTGCTTAAAATTCTCTTTTCCAGGGCGTAATCGTCCCCAAGCCCCCGTGGCCCTCACTTTGGCGATCGCAAACATGAGGTACAGCAACCCAGGGGCAATTTACTTTTACGAAGGGGAACACCACTAATTGACGCCACGGATAGATTGACGCTCTGGTCGATCGCAGACCATATTTTTTATTTAAAAACGGATGAATCTGGAGGAAGACACCCAATGGATGAAGGGTAAAATTTCAAATTGAGGAACAAATACCTATCAATTTTGCTGAAATGTATCGCCTCAATCTACCCTCATGATTTATATCACAAGAGTTGGCTCAAAAATTAAATAATTTGGTGATAAATCACATTTATGTAATGATTTGCCTAAGATATAAACATATAAGTTAAGATACACAGGACTGATTTATGGAAGCGCTTCGTCAACAAGTTTCACTATTGACTGAACAAGTCAATGCCCTCTACAAACTCATAGAAAATCTCAATCAAAATTTATTGGAGTCAGCTAACCAAACTAAGCTGACCCAGCAACAGAACAACCAGCGATCGAGCCTCGAAGGCCGTGAATCGCTCTCTGCCTATCCCGCCTACAGCAATCTGGATGCGATGCTAGATCACAAAGACATCCTATTGGATGACAGTTACTTTGACAAGAATTCTCAAAACCTGGAAAAAGAACTGACAACCGATATTCAAATCCAGCGCCTAACCGCCCAGCTCACAGCAGCTTACAATCGCATTGCCGCCCTGGAGGAACAGTTGCTGTCAAAAAGAATACACTCACAAAAATAGATAATTTTCATTGAAAAATGATAGTAAATATCGGGAAAAAGTTCCTCAGCAAATATAGCCACTCCCAGCAGGAATTTAGTTATTTGATAAGCGCGAGGCTAAAACTTCAACAGCTTCTAGAAGTTGAGATGGAGTCCAGTTTGCCATGATGTTAGATGCGATCGCACACGCTCCAGCACCGACACCTTCTTTGACATATCCGCGATCGTAAGCTTGAAGTTGGGGATAAGCAGAACCTGCAAAACTTAGCTGTGCCGCCAACAAAGGTACACCGCCTACTTCATTAGCGAGTCCTACCGTGTCCCCTGTAGGGTCTTGAGCCACCCAGCCAGTGGTCCCCACCACCACTCGTTCGGGACACCATACAAGAGCATATTCGCGGGCGATCGCCTCCATCAAAGCATAGACAGCCAGCATTTGAGTGCCACCAGCCAGCATGACGCCACAAGTCCGACTCGCCGCGATCGCCATTGCCGCCGTCGCTATCTGCATGGGATCTCCCACCGCAGCCACCAATTCCAGAGGAGATATTTTCCCCCCCATTTTCCAGCCCACCATTTCAAGTCCCGTAGTCACTGCGGCGAATTTTTGAGCATGATTGCACTGAGGGTGACTGCTATTAACTTTCCCCGCCGCCGCTATACCCAAGCCCATTAATACAGCCAAAGCCGTAGTCGTACCGCCAACCACGCACTCCCCTAAAATCACGTAGCTATCATGGGTGGTAGCAGCTAATTTAGCTCCCCACATTAATCCTTGTGCCAGCAAATGTTCCACTGTTTTGAGTGCTAAAGCCTTCCCAGATGTCAGACATTTGGCCCTTTGCCCCCCTAAATCTATGGTAGGTACGGGAGGAAGCAAGGGCAAACCAGCGTTAAATAGGTAAAGGGGAATTTCCAAAGCCTCGACTACAGCGCGAGATATCAGTACCGGCGATGCGCCTGCTTTTAGGGGTGGCAAGGGATATTGGGGCTGAATTTGGGGGCCGTTATACAAAAATTCTGCATCTGCTAAACAGGTAAATTGGCGATCGTGGGGAGTTGCACCTGCTGCGGAAATACCGGGAATTAAGCCAGTATCAGTAAATCCTAAAATGCAGGCAAATATGGGTTTTTTCCCCCGATAGGATTCCACCCACCTTTTGCCCTGTTGAATTTCTGTATAAATATCAATCATCATTAGTTATTAGTTATTGGGTCTTCAATAACTATTCTTCGTAATCAATCAAAACTTGTACCCAGCGTGGTGGTCGGGGGATGGGATTTCCTAAACGATCTAACAACAGCAAAGCTACTAAATGTACTACGAATAAATAGATAATATTATTAACTAAAATCATCCCGGCCGCGATCGCCTGAATCGTGTTCAAACTCGGCACGCTCAGCCAACCTAGTTTCACAAATACCCATTCCACCATCTCTGCTACTTGGGCGGTGACGTAAACCCAGAGGTCTTGGCCCACCAAGGCTGACAGCAGCCAAAACCGAAAAAAGAAGCCAAAAGTCCCAATTAGCGCGCCCAAACTAATCGAAACAGACCAACTGGTTTTGCGCCTCCACAGTCCTCCGAGGGCAACTCCCATGATCCCAAAAGGTATGACATATAAAATGCTGCGGGTCGGACCCATCAGTACCGATAGTAACAAACCCGAAACTAAAGCTGCCATCCAAGCGGCCCGCTGACCCCAGCGCAGGTAGACTAGGGCAATGGGCACTGGAAAGAAGACTCGCAGCAAAGGTCCCAGTGGAAAGTAGTAATTGACTAGCCAAATCAAGCTAGCGGTACTTGCTAAAAATGCCGTTTCTACCAGCCTCAAAGGTGTTGCGTTTCTGTTTGAGGTTGGGTCTGGATTTGGGCGATCGGCGGACAAAGCTGAAATAGCTGGGTTCTGCGGGTCGTTATTTGTATTAGGCGAACTGCTCAAATTTGATGCAGAATCTGCTGAGAAAAAATCACTCATCCGATTTTAGATTTGATATTTTAAATTTTAACTTTCACGGGACTAGAAACCAGTTTTTTTGAGTCGATAAATCCTAGCCCAAATTGATATTTATCCCTAACTTCTGGTTTCTGGTCATCAGTGTGATTTGAGATTAAATTTCTCAGCTAAACAATCACCACGATTATTTTTAGACCTTGGGTTCCTGAATCACAAAAACCGAGCAAGATGCGTGGTGAACGACATAATTGCTGACGCTACCGAGGAAAGCTTCCGCGATCCCCGTGCGCCCACGCCGCCCCAAGATGATTAAATCTGCGCCCCAATTTTGGGAATACTCACAGATACAATGGCCTGTATCGCCATCTATTTGGGAGTCAAATTCCACCTTCACTCCTTGATTTGCTGCTGCGTCACAGTAATTTTTCAGCAAACTCTCCCCTTGTTTGACTTCTTTTTCTAGCAACAAACGTTGAGTTTGATAAGCCTGATCCATTAATTGTACATTCATGCCCAAATCTACCGGAATTGGTACGGCAGACTCGCCCAAGGAGTTGACGGTGACGCAATGAAATAGCATCACAGCAGCTTGATTAGCCTTAGCTAATTCTAAAGTTTCGTTGAACACGCGGTGGCTCAATTCAGAGTCATCTAAGGCCGCAAAGATTTTATGAAAACTCATTGATTAACCTCCGATGGTAATTAATAAACAGCGACAAGGGAGAGAATGCCTTCGACTTTAGTTCACAGTTGACAATCTGCTATAAAAATCCAAGACTTGTCTAGACATTTGCTTCTTACTTCAACGGGAGCATGGGAGCGGTTATCCCTTGGTAAGCTTTCACGATTTAGCCAACCGCGATAAATTAATGGCTGCGTTCAAATCCCTGTCCATCGCATGACCGCAACTTCCACAGTTGTAAGTCTCTTATTTCTAGACTAACAGCCGTTCTAGGGCGTGCAAGTCTGGAATACACAAAATGTCGCGTTCGCGCTGAATAGTTCCTTTTTTTTCCAACTTGCTCAGCACCCGCGTTACTGTTTCCCTCGCTAGACCGCTGAGACTGCTCAATTCTCTGTGTGGGAGGTTGGGAATTTCTGTACCTCCTGTGGACATGATTTTCCCTTGTCCTTCTGCCAAAAATAATAGAATGTCTGCTACTCGCGAGGTACTGTCGGACTCTCGCAAGCGGAGACGACGATTAACTTGTCGCAGCCTGCGGGCCATCAGTTGAGCGAGCCGAATCCCTGCTAGCGGCTCGGTGTGAATTAGTTGCACAAAATCCTGGGATGGCATATTACCGATCAGTGTCGGAGCTAGGGTAATGACATCTGTCGATCGCGGTGTTTCTTCGATCGCAGCCATTTCACCGAATAGCTCTCCTTTGCCTAAAATATTGAGCGTTACTTCTTTTCCGTCTAAGTTGTAGGTGCGAATTTTAACCCAACCATCCAATATAAAATACACAGATGTACCCCAGTCATTTTCCAACAAAATCACTTGATTTGAAGGATGGCTGCGGGTAACAATGTGGACAGTTGCTCTCTCAATTACAGGATCGGGTAAGCCTAAAAAGAAAGGAGTGGATACTATCAATTGATTGATATTTGACTGCGGATCTCGGGTGTTAAAGCGGTCTTCCATGAGGCCATCATTTTAATTTATGCGTTCGAGCTGTGCTGGGCAGTTAAAAATAGCTTGCAGCCGAGTCATTGGATTTAAGAAACTACAAACAAGAATCTAAAATTAGCAGTTTTACCTCTAAATTTTTGCTCAAAAAGGTCAAAAAATGGAATTAATAGCCTAAATCTCGGATTGGGAGCTAGAAGCTAAAAAATATACCACAATTTTTGATACCAACATCTGTCACCGAAGTTTAGCTACATAATTGTAGCAGCCTAGTCCGAGAGTCAGAGGATGTGACTACCTTTGTCAAGCAGCTAGCGAGAGATAGTCTAACACTCCGCTGAGAGCTTTGTTGTCAGGAGACCCCAACAGTCTATTGGTACAGTCCGCTAATATGTCATGCCAGTAACAAAATAGGATTTTCTACTGGCGAGCAACTCTCCCAGGTCAGCATCAATGGAAGATTCGGGGGAATAGTAGCCTCAAGGTTGGCGATCGATCTTGCGAGACTGGCGAGTTGTCTTAGCAACCTATCAGAGAACCCCCAAAACATTGTACCATTAATGTCTAGCCATAGATAAAGATAAAAAGCTATCATCAATTCTTACCGATCGCAAGGCAAAACATAGATAGTAGTTGGCAAGAAGTAAAAAGAACCCTACAGATGGTCGGGCCCAAAAATACTACACCCGAAACAGGGGGATTGCATCCTGATTAATCTATGTATTTGAACATGACTCTCCCATGACTTCAGCCTTTTTTTGGTAAAGTTTTTCGCAAGCCGCATTCTTAGAGGTTCCGCCCTTGAATTCTCAGAAGTACAAAATTCAAGCACTAATTGCTGAGATTGACGAGGTACTCAGCAAACCCGTACCCCGATTACCTTGGACGGGTTCGATCGATCTCGTGCACCAGCGTCAACTTTTAGAGCGAGTTCGCACCTATCTGGTTTCCCCAGACTCAAAGCTAATGGTGCCAGACAAACCAGCCAACAGTCCCCAGATACGCCCGCAACCAGTTCCAGTACCCAAAGTGCCACTGGCGACAAATCAACACTCAACCACAGAGCAAATCTTGCAAGCAGTCACCGGAGAAATCAGCCATTTGCGAGAAAAGCTGACTGGTCCACTGCAAGAAGACATAGAAGCTCTCCGTCAACAACAGCAGGCTCTGGTTCAAGAAATCAAGGAGCTGGAAGTCAGACGTCAGCAGCAACAATCCTTAGCTCAGCAACAAGCCCACCAACAGCAAATCATTTCGGAATTTTTGCAAGCAGTCACCAGCCGCTTGCAAGAAACCTGGCTCGGCAATTTACCCCCAAGCCCCCAAGCAACTACCTCGGACTCCCTGGAGGTGCATCCACAAGCCCCAGGAGAATCATCGGTGCCGACATCGGCCCCCAGGTTGGAACAACTGCAAGAATTCGAGACTGAAGCCGATCGCAGGCTCATGAGACTCGATTCTACAATGCACATTGTATTCGAGGCTTTGCAAGCAAATTTGGAAAGCTATCAAGCATCTTTGTCCCAAGGACTCGAAAAAATGCACGGTTTCGGTCAACAGAGCGAGATGATGTTTACCGCTTTCGTGAGCCACTTGGCCCAGGAGTTAGGCCGAGAAGCATCATCCTACCTACAGCAGCCCATCGACTTGTCCACCCTCGGAAATGCCAACTTCACCAGCGAGATACTACCAAACACCTCTCAAACCCCGTTAGCTAACGAGACTCCCAGAGCAGAAATGGCGATCATCGCAGATGGGAGTAGTAGCAACCAACTCGCAGAACAAGAAAGACTACCCTATGCGGGAACAGAAATTTCTTCCCAATTCGGACAGTTGAAACGCGATCGTACTTCCATAGGCATTTCGCTCCCGGATTTGGAAGAAAACTTGTTCGGTTCCGGGCCCCAAGTCGATCGACCAACAACTCCATTTCCAGAGGCTCAATCCGAACCATCATCGGCAAAAACTGATCAAGAAGTTGAGGATGTTTATGCTAATTTATTTCTCACAGCCGAAGTCGCAGAACTAGACCTGGAAAACTTCGTTATAGAAAATACCGCAACTGCTACCGAAAGTAAATTAATCCCCTCTGAAAATCAGCCAGTAGTTGCCAGTCAATCATCCCTAGATAGTCAGGGATTAGATTTGTTTGGGGAACTAGAATTTGAGGATTCCTCTGCATCAAATCAGCCAGTAGTTACCAGTCAATCATCCCTAGATAGTCAGGGATTAGATTTGTTTGGGGAACTAGAATTTGAGGATTCCTCTGCATCAAATCAGCCAGTAGTTACCAGTGAATCACCACTAGATAGTCAGGGATTAGATTTGTTTGGGGAACTAGAATTTGAGGATTCCTCTGCATCAAATCAGCCAGTAGTTACCAGTGAATCACCACTAGATAGTCAGGGATTAGATTTGTTTGGGGAACTAG
>NZ_JBGJZU010000060.1:0-8148 GCF_041354475.1 Microcoleus sp. | reverse complement strand
AATTTGAGGATTCATCTGCATCAAATCAGCCAGTAGTTACCAGTGAATCACCACTAGATAGTCAGGGATTAGATTTGTTTGGAGAACTAGAAGCTGAGGATTCATCTGCATCAAATTCCAGCTTGTCAGGAAATGAGGAAGCGCTAAATGCGACGAACGAGTTGTTTCAAAATCTCTTGCATGAAGATGAATCAGCTACTGAGGCTGGGGATCAAACCCGATCGACATCTGAGCTACCACGGGCTTTGAGAAGCAAGAGAGAAAGTAGTTCCACATCCCAAAGCGCGCCAACTAATTTAGAACCCAGTAATGTCGCCCCTGAAGATTTTTATATCCAAGCTTCACCGGACGAAAACTTGCTCCCCATCGAGTCCTTGGAGGAAGAAGATGTGGATCGCTCCCTGAACTTGGACAGCGATATTCTGGAACAATTGGAGTCGGACCTTTACAGTCTCGAAGGATTAGAAAATACTAGCCCCAGGCTATCCCCAGACTCCACAACAGTCAACTCAGGTTTCTTTGCCGATGCTGAGGCTAACACAGCAAACCCTTTTCCAGAAATGGCAGAGGCAGAACTAGGCACCCTAGAAGATTTGTTCCCAGATATCTTGGAAGAATCATCGGAGGATGAAATTTTTACTTTAGAAGACGATCTGGATTCTGATTTATTGACTCAAGAGGAAGCAGCGAATGTCAGTCTAGACAATATTTTGGCTAGTTTGACCCAAACAGAAGAAAATCCGATTAATTCTGCCAATCCTTCCCCAGAAACTAGCAGATTGCGGTCTCATCCTCCAAAAAGTCAAAAAAAAAACCTAATTTCGATCGAGAGTAAAAAAGCAGCATCAGTTCCCAATTCTGTTGCAAGCTCCATCGCTCCTTCATTCCCCGAATCTCCAACTTCATCGCCCCAGCGCCCCAATTCTCACTGGTATTTAAGCATTGACTTCGGTACCTGCGGGCTTTCGGCGGCTTTGGTCGATCAGCAAAACCATCAGTTGTACCCAATTTACTGGGAGAAACAAACCTCAGAAACATCGCCTAATGATGCTTATGAGCCTGTTACCACTTGTCGCATTCCCTCAGTTGCTGTTTTGGCAAAAACAGCAACTGAGGGTCTAGGACAGCAAATAATGGTCAAGTCAGTGGGCGATCGACCACCGACTTTACTGGTTGGGGAGTTGTTGCTGCAAAATTTCAAACTACCCTTGAAGGTGGGCATTCCCTATCTGCGGGAAACAGGAGTTGTCTATGAGCCTCTGTTGCAGTTTTTCCAGGAGCAGGCTATTTCTATCGCTTTGCCCCTCAACGGTTTGCGGGCGCTGTTGACTACTTTAAATCCCAGCTTGCAGGGGCAGAATGATGATTTGTCAATGCCTAATTTAATCTGTCGAGCTTCGGGATTGGAGAAGGAAACTCTGGATGAAGCGCTGCAAAACTTACAGGGCGTAATTTTGGGGAGTCCGGCCCATTGGTCCGATGCTTATCGGTTTAATCTGCGGGAGGCGGTTTTGGGTGCGGGACTGGTGGCCGCAGGTGAGCAAATTTTTGTGGTGGAAGATGCGATCGCCACTTTGCTTTCTGCGGTAACTCCTGTGACAAATGCCTATTTTGGGCAGTCGGAAACCGGCGAATTGATGAGTGAGGAAAATCCCGAATCTAACCGACAGTTAGTGCTTCATGCTTCGTCTTTTAGCGGGGGAACTTTGATTATAAATGCGGGGGCGACGACAGTAGAATTGGGTTTAGTTGATTTGCCGGAAAATAGTCAACATTTAAGTTATACTGATTTTGCTTGCCAAAGTTTTGCTTTTGCTGGCAATGCTTTCGATCAAGATATTATTTGTCAGTTATTAGCTAAAAATGAAACCTTTGGAATGTCGCTGGATTTACCTCGTCCCGGACATCCAGATTTACCCAGTCGTTATCAATTGCAGCAGGGGTTACAAAGTTCCACTTTTGGTCTGCAATTGTTGGAAGCAGCCAGACATTTGAAGGTGATTTTGCAGCATCAAGAAAGCTTTGTTTTGGATATTGGCGAACAACGTTGGAATGTGCGACGGCAGGATTTGGAAAGTCAGGTTTTAGTGCCTTTTGTGCAGCAGTTAAACCGCGAATTGAATGTTTTGTTGAGCCGTGTCGGAATGTCGCCAGTGGGCATAAATCAGGCTATTTGTGCTGGGGGAATGGGCGCTTGGCCGGCGATCGCCCGTTGGCTGCGACAGAAACTCCCGAATGCGATCGTAGTTCAATACCCAGAATTTGAAGATGTGAAAATCAGTCGCGTTGCTTGCGGATTGGGGAGTGTAGCTGTTTATCCTCAAATTTTAGATGCTTCGAGGCACCAATACGGCAACTTTTTTATCCTGTGGGAATTAATGCAGGTGCTGGGGGAAGCAGCTATGAAGTTTGAGCAAATTTTGCAGTTATTGGAACGCCGTGGCGTGAACACTCGTACCTGTGAGTCCCGGATTTTGGGGATTTTGGCTGGAAATTGGACTGCGGGACTTTTGCCCGATCGCACAGATTTAATGTTGTTAGCGCCGGATTCTCAACAAAATCCTGATTGGGAGGCGATGGGGGCCGCACCGCTGTTCTTTCAAGATGGCGATTCCCTACGGGATAGCTGCGCTTCACGGACCTATAGTTTGAATATCCCACAGGCTTCTATAGTGCGGGAATATTTGACCAAACTCGCCTCTAGCAGTCAGCAAAAAATCTTAGAACCCCTCACAATTGCTTGGGGTGTTCGGACAAATAGTTAATAGATTCCCCATGCTCTATTCCCATTCAATGCAGGAGTAATCGATGTTGTTAGAATTAGCGATCGGCGATGCTTATGGTGCCGGTTTTGAATTTGCCCCGGAGCAGACAATTGAATTGTACAATAATCTCCACGGCTACCTCAAGCATCCCTTCCACGATATCTCACCGGGATGCTACACCGATGATACTCAAATGAGTTTAGCAATTGCTGAAGCGATCGTTAGCCAAGAACCTTGGACACCGGAACTTTTAGCCCGCAAATTCATTGCAGCTTTTCATCGCGATCGCCGACTTGGTTATTCCCGTAAGTTTTACAATTTTTTACTGCAAGTTCAAGACGAAACAGAATTCTTAGCCAAAATTAACTCCGCTAGCGATCGAAGTGGAGCCGCGATGCGAGCTACCCCAATTGGCATTTTTCCTAGTATTAAAAAAGTCATCGAAAATGCTACCATTCAAGCAGCAATTACCCACAATACTGCCGATGGCATTAATGCAGCTAGAGCCGCTGCTTTGATGTCCCATTACTTTATTTATCAGCTAGGTTTCAAGCAGGATTTGGGCAATTTTCTCGAAACACACATAGCTGGTCAATGGTCAATCCCTTGGCAAGGAAAAGTTACATTAACAGGTGTAGTTTGTGTCAGAGCAGCTATTACTGCTGTGATGCGAAATGATAGTATGAGCCAACTGCTCCAAGATTGCATTGCCTTTTCTGGAGATGTAGATACAGTAGCAAGTATTGCTTTAGCCGCTGGTTCTTGTAGCAGGGAAATTGCCCAAGACCTTCCCGACAATCTGGTGCAAGGATTAGAAAATCTATATTACGGTCGAGATTATATCAGAGAACTGGACCAACAATTAATGAATTGTATTGTTAAGTAAAGTGACCGCAAAAATGTTAACTTAAAAGCTTCTTCATTCCTTCTTCCTGAATTTCCCCCCTTGGGGGGGGCAGGGGGGGGTGACCATTGGTGTCAACTTAAGGCCAAACCCTGTCACAGACTACTGTTTGACGATTAAGGCCAGATCCCCCCTAACCCCCCTTAAGAAGGGGGGGACAGGAGTCCGATCAAAGTCCCCCTTTCCCCCTTGGGGGGGGCTAGGGGGGGGTGGGGATTTAGGGGGATCTAGACTCAGGTAAAAACCAGATTTCTCAAGGCTTTCAGGCTTAAGTTGACACCTATGGGGGGTGACTTCTTCCTTCTTCCTGAATTTCCCCCCTTGGGGGGGCAGGGGGGGGTAATATCGTTTCCGGTTGTATCGGAATGATTAAACCACAGAGAACACAGAGGACACAGAGAAAGAGAAGAGAGAAATCATAATTCCGATGTCAACGGATTTGATATAACTTCTTCCTTCTATCTTCTTCCTTCTTCCTTCTATCTTCTTCCTTCTTCCTTCAAAATTTATGAATTTGCCTAATTTAATTACTTTTTCTAGATTGCTGGGAGTGCCTTTTCTCCTGTACGGTTTATACGATCCAAGCGTGCCAAGTCGCTGGATTTGTGTGGCAATTTTTGTGTTGGCGGCGGCTACAGATTGGCTGGATGGCTATTTGGCTCGGAAACTCAATCAAATTACAGATTTGGGGAAGTTTCTCGATCCTTTGGTGGATAAATTGTTAGTGTTAGCGCCACTTTTAGTTTTGATTGAGTTGGGTAGAGTCCCAGCTTGGGGTGTGTTTCTGATTTTGGCAAGGGAGTTGACAATCGCTGGGTGGCGTGTTAATAAAACTAAAATTTCTGGTGCTAATATCTGGGGTAAGCTGAAAACAGTCAGTCAAATTGTGGCGATCGCGCTTTTAATTGCTCCCCTTTCTGAAGCTGGGAATTTTCCTGGATTAATGGCTTTTTGGGTTTCTGTGGCTTTGACTTTGATTTCTGGGCTGATTTATCTTTGGCCGGAACAGGTGGCTGAGGAAAAGTAATATTAAGGCCAATTACTGATAAATATTCTCTGGGTGTTAACCAAATGAATTATACATTTTAATAAAAATATTAAATCTAAAATCCAATGAAATTAGGGATTAGGACTAAATTGTTGGCTAGTTTTGGAGCTTTGACCGCCTTACTCGCAGGTGTGGGGTTTGTCGGTTGGCGCAACACCGTTGAACTAGGACAAGATGCACAGAAATTATACGCATATCAAGTTAAAGGGACAGTGGCTCTAGCTAACTCTGAGTCGGCTTTGTGGAAGTTGCGTTACGGCTTTCCTCAGTTTATCGTTCAACCAGAGAGGCGATCGGCAATTTTAGCCGAAGAGCCAAAGTTATACAAAATAATTGACGATAACCTAGGAGAATACGCCAAAGGTGAAATCGCACCAGAAGAACAAGCTGCTTTCAAAAAAGTGCAAGATGCTTATCAAAGGTATGTTTCAGCCAGACCTCGATGGTTTGAGTTGCAGCAAGCTGGTAAAATTCAGGAAGCTGCTGAGTATCGCGCAGCTACCACAACTCCCTTTGGTGCTGAAACAGTTGAGGCGTTTTCCACACTGATCGAACTCCAGCGAAAAGTTGGAGAAAAAAAACATGATGAGATTGAAGCGAAAATTCGGAGTTTGACAGTGCTGCTGGTGGTGATTCTGGTGTTTGGTTTGTTAGCCGCGGCAGTTCTGACGGCGATCGTCAGCCATGATATTGTTAACCCCATCGTCAAATCTGTGAAGAAGATTGCGGCTTCTTCTACCCAAATCACGGCCGCAGTGGCTCAGCAGGAATACACTGTGTCTCAACAAGCTAATGCTGTGAATCAAACGACTACCACGATGAATGAGTTAAGTGTTGCTTCGGAAGTTTCAGCCAAGCAAGCAGAAGCCTCAGCAGTCTCAGCTCATCAAGCGCTAACATTAGCTGATTCCGGTCGTCAATCCGTAGAAAATACAATGAATGGGATAGTAAATCTTCAAGAAAAAGTCGAAGCCATCGCCAAACAGATTAGTTACTTAAGTGAAAATGCGGTTAAAATTGGTGGAATTTCTGACTTAGTAGCAGATATTGCTAACCAAACTAATATGCTAGCTCTTAATGCCGCCGTCGAAGCAGTCCGTGCTGGCGAAAATGGTAAGGGTTTTTCGGTGGTTGCTACAGAAATTCGCCGTCTGGCTGATGAAAGCAAAAAATCAGCAGAGAAAATTAATGGTCTGGTAACGGAAATTAAAATGGCGATCGACCAAACAGTTAAAGTCACAGAGGAAGGAGCCAAAACAGCGGATAAAAGTATTCAACAAGCCCAAGGAACCACAACAATTTTGGGGGGTGTAGCAGAGTCGATAGACAAGGTATTTTTGAACAACCAACAAATTTCTCTCAATGCTAACCAACAGGCGATCGCCATTCAACAAGTCCTGGAAGCGATGAACAATGTTAACTTAGGCTCGGCAGAAACTGCCACTAGCCTCGCTCAAGTTAAACTATGTACGGAACTGCTCAACGAAACCGCAGCAGAACTTAAAAAGCTATCTTAATTCAAAACCCCGATCGCTCTGTGCACTTATCCAAACTGTCCCTATCTCTCGCGATCGCTTCTTTTATACTCTCTATTCTTGAAGTTAATCCACCGAAAGATATATGGCTCTCTCGGATATTTGGTGAAAAATGTAGCAATCAATACTAAATTTCTTAATCGTGAAAGCTCAAACCCTTGATTTTGCAAAATCATAAGCATTACTTATCACCAAATATCCGAGAGAGCCAATCAGAAGTTCTGCTGGGGGGAATGAATCAGAGAAATAAAAATAGCCCGCAGTGGCGGGCTTTGTGTTTGTATTCTGATTGTTTGATATTAATGGCCGTGTTTGGAGTTGCGATCGCCCAATTTCGCTTTTTGCCGCTGGCGAATACCGGCCCGAACTGTTGCCATATCCACGGGAAAACCAACCACAGGAATCACCTGATCCGGGCGTTCCTTTTCCAGATTCTTGAGTTCGGTGTAATCTACCCAGTGAATGCAATTCACCGGACAAGTATCCATCGCCTCAGCAATCAATTCTTCAGAATCACCATCCTGGCGCACGACGCGCGATCGCCCGTAATCCGGTTCAATGTAAAAGGTATTCCGAGCAACATGAGCGCAATGCTTGCAACCAATGCAGGTAATCTCATCAACGTAGACACCTTTTTGCCGCAACACGCCACCCAACTCTGGTTCAAAACCAGTGCGATCGGGCGCATCTCGCAAAAAACCACCTAACTCTGGTTCAAAACCAGTGCGATCGCCCGCAGTCTCTATTTCAATTCCAGAAATCTCAGACATTTTCGACCTCTTCCAATAACAATAAGTCCGCACAGGCGGACTTTAGATTGTGAATTTATTTGATTGTGCAGCCACTGTTTGAAGCTAGACGCATCTAAGCGCACCAGCGCTGTACCACCAAGCGAATCGAACCATCTTGATTTTGCTTTTGTTCAGAAACTTGGAAACCCTGTTTGGCGCTCTCATTCACCACTGTATGGTAAGCATAGCGCTGAGTTACCTTATTCAGAAAACGGTCTACAGACCAAGCCTGTTGCCAAAATTGCAAGTCAGCGACTAATTCATACTCAGTCCCATTCCAGCTAAAACCTAAGTCATAGCCATTTTCCTGCTCAATAACCACCTCAGCGGTGCTAGTTAGTCCGCGATATCCCCGCACCTGTGTCGGGCCAGACTTCCAGTCGATACCCAAGTCGGTTAAAGCAGCTTCCAAAGAATTCAAATTGCGGATCTGGGTTTTAATTTGGCTAAAGTGTGACATGATGATTCCAAAAAAATTTAAGTGAACTTAACAAAAAAAGATTACCAATCGCTAAAAGCAACTTGGGTTGTGGCTTCGGCTGACTGATGCAGTGTTTGGGTGAAATATTCCGATGTAGACTCTTGATGAAGCACAACTCCAAGCTGGGCTTCGATCGCAGCCGTTACCTCAGCGCAGGATGCGCCCATAATGCCGGTGACTGTTTCCTGTACCCGGCCATCTGGATAAATCACAAACTCTAGTGTTTCCATAGTGTGTTATCGAAAAATGGCTGACTCAATAGGAATAGTGGGATTTAGACATCCGTAGCACTAGGCTAGGGAAGATGCCTGGGGCGTCGCTTCTTGAGGTTGGCGTAACTCGCAAACCCCTAAATCAATTTTGACGAATTGATAGGTTGCGAGTCACAACTTCACAAAAGTTATTAATATCTAGAAGCTTTACGTCAGTTATCTGTAAAGTTTCGCGTACTTTGTGACATCAGTCAATGGGATTTTAGATTTTAGATTATTGTAGAGGCTGACGGTGTTACGCTGTACAACCCTGGACAAACAGGGCATACGTGATAGCAATACTCTCACTATTGATAGAGAGAGCAAAGGAGCCGTCCCTCAAAGCTCGAATCATAATGTTTCGAGCGCCGCC
>NZ_JBGJZU010000059.1:38037-40644 GCF_041354475.1 Microcoleus sp. | reverse complement strand
GGGCTAGGGGGGGGTGGGGATTTAGGGGGATCTAGACTTGGCTATGAACGAGAGATACCAAGGCTTTCAGGCTTAAGTTGACACCAATGGGTAGGAGGGTAGGCACTCTTGGCACTACCCCTACAAAACCATGATTTGTCACCAGAATGAAACAGCCCTGCCCCTCTTTCCCTTTTCCTCTGCGCCCTACCACAGAAGAATCCAGTCGATTCATGGGTGGGGAGGTCAAGTCATACATTAACATTAACGGTGGAAAACCTCGATCAAACCCGTGAGGAGTCACTTATGTTTCGCCACAATCTACAATTCCCAAAATTGAGCTTGCTAGCCGCTACCTGTACAGGTTTGCTAGTCAGTCTCGCCAGCATTTCCCTTGCCGGTGGGCCACCACCCCAAGGAAAACCAGTTTCCCAACCCGCTGCTACGCCGCCAGCCAATGGTAAACCCGTCAGCGCACCGACTCCTGCTACAGCGACTCCTGCGGTACCCCAAAATGCACCTCCCCGATTTCCGTTTCCCGGTGCCAGAGTCACCCCAGTAGACGGTATGGTGACAATCAAGCTGGTCAATAGCACCAACGCCGTGATCAATTATCAAGTAGTTGGAATGAGTCAATCTCGCACTCTGGGGGAACAATCAGAAATTTCGATCAAAAACTTGAAAGCCCCACTCACCCTCACTTACCAGCGCTCTGATGGCGGATTGCTGTTGGTGCGAGCCCAAGCAACCGCTACAGCGGGAATGTTGCAAATCACTTTTGGCGCAACCACTGACTTGGGCGCTGATACCAAATCCCTGGAAGTTCAGGAAGATGGGAAAGTATTTTTGAATTAGTCCTTAGTTATTAGTCCTTAGTTATTATAGCAATCCTAAATCATTTGTGAATTTCTTGCTCCCTCCCCGCGAGTTCGGGGAGGGTTGGGGTGGGGTAAAAAACTTGCGACTCATTTAGGATTGCTATAGTGATTAGTTAACAATAACTAATAACTAATATCAAATTCGCCTGATTTCTCGAGCAAAACAGGAGACGGCCATGCCCGATGCCCAATTAACCATCAATCACCTAGGGACAAAGGAGGTAACTGAGTAAAAGGTAAATCCTGGTTGACTGCATCAATTTCTGCCTGTTCTCGTTCATTGATTTGACCGATATAAGACTTGAGAATTTGCGCCAAACGGTTGTTATAAAATCGGTGCAAACTATAATTGGGTGTCGCTGGAAAGCCGCGCCGTTTTTTGTGCCGCCCGCCCGCACCGGGATCGAAGGTTTGGATGCCCCGATCGATCGCCCATTCAATCGGTGTATAGTAACAAGCGTCGAAGTGCAAGCAGTCAATTTCCTGCAAACTCCCCCAATAGCGCCCGTAAAGTCGATCGCCCTTATACAAGCAAAAAGACATTCCCATCGGCTGTCTGTCGTCTTCCTTAGAATAGGCTGCTACAAACAAAACGCGATCGCGATAATTGTCATGCAATTGTTCAAAAAATCGCTTCGTCAAATACTTGCTTCCCCACCAGCCAAATTTGTCGCAAGTATTCTCATAAAAAGCATACATTTGCCCAAACATGGGTTGGGGAATTTCATCGCCAGTCAAAGTTTTGACTAACAAACCTGCTGTTTCAACAGCTTTGCGTTCGCGCTTGATATTACGGCGCTGATTGGCATTAAATGTGCCTAAATAACCCTCAAAATTTTGATATCCTTGATTTTGCCAAATATAACTGTGGTGCAGCCAAGCACTAAAACCATGCTGTTCCATGCGCACGCGCCATACCGGATCGACGTATAGGAAATTGCAACCAGAGATATTGTGGCGATCGCAAAAATAGTCGATCGCGCTTACCATGACTCCCGTCAACTCATCTTCATCTTCCCCCTCCGCAATCAAAAACCGATAGCCTTCTGCGGGTGTAAAAGGAGTCATTCCCATCAATTTGGGATAATATTGAACACCCAAACGTTGAGCTAAATCAGCCCACTGATTGTCGAAGACAAATTCGCCGTAACTGTGACTTTTGATATAAAGCGGTGCACAAGCAATCAACTGTTTGTCTCGCCACACTGTCAAGTGATGCGGTAGCCAACCGTTTTTACCTGTGGCGCTACCGGAAGTTTCGAGATTGTTAAGCCAATTCCATTCGAGAAAAGGCGTTTTTAGCGGCATCGCCAAAGCATCCCACGATGCTTGCGAAATATCTGCTATTTTCGTAATCCAGGCTACAGAATATTGTTGAGCTTTTGGCTTTGGCAGCATAGGGAAATTTGAGCGTAGAGCGATCGAACTTCATTTAACTTAATATAAATTCCCCTATTCGACACTCGTTACCAGGCTCTGCCTGGTAACGCAGATCCAGAGGCTCTGCCTCGATTTTCCTGTGCAAGCGAGGCAGAGCAAGAGTGACATGGGTTCCCAGGCTCTTCCTAGGAACCAGTTAGAATTCCCTTCTTCGACACTCGTTACCAGGCTCTGCCTGGTAATGCAGATCCAGAGGCTCTGCCTCGATTTTCCTGTGCAAGCGAGGCAGAGCAAGAGTGACATGGGTTCCCAGGCTCTTCCTAGGAACCAGTTAGAATTCCCTTCTTCGACACTCGTTACCAGGCTCTGC
>NZ_JBGJZU010000059.1:22561-37937 GCF_041354475.1 Microcoleus sp. | reverse complement strand
TGTGCAAGCGAGGCAGAGCAAGAGTGACATGGGTTCCCAGGCTCTTCCTAGGAACCAGTTAGAATTCCCTTCTTCGACACTCGTTACCAGGCTCTGCCTGGTAATGCAGATCCAGAGGCTCTGCCTCAATTTTCCTGTACAAGCGAGGCAGAGCAAGAGTGACATGGGTTCCCAGGCTCTTCCTAGGAACCAGTTAGAATTCCCTTCTTCGACACTCGTTACCAGGCTCTGCCTGGTAATGCAGATCCAGAGGCTCTGCCTCAATTTTCCTGTACAAGCGAGGCAGAGCAAGAGTGACATGGGTTCCCAGGCTCTTCCTAGGAACCAGTTAGAATTCCCTTCTTCGACACTCGTTACCAGGCTCTGCCTGGTAATGCAGATCCAGAGGCTCTGCCTCGATTTTCCTGTACAAGCGAGGCAGAGCAAGAGTGACATGGGTTCCCAGGCTCTTCCTAGGAACCAGTTAGAATTCCCTTCTTCGACACTCGTTACCAGGCTCTGCCTGGTAACGCAGATCCAGAGGCTCTGCCTCGCTTATACTTAGGAAAATCGAGGCAGAGCCTCTAGACATGGGTTCCCAGGCAGAGCCGGGGAACCAGTTAGAATGTAGGGGCGGTGCCCCCGTGCCCGCCCTCTAGCGATCGCACCGATAATGCAAAAACACCTCACCCCCCACCTGTTTTACCGCCAACAGCTCCAATTTGGGCGCTAAATCCGCTAAAAAACCCTTTCCCTCCACAGGTGTCGGTGCATCCGCGCCGCCCAAAATTAGCGGGCACACCGTCAGCCAGAGCTCGTCGATGAAGCCTACAGCGAGCACAGACGCGACGAGTTTTCCGCCTCCTAAAATTGCCAAACGTTCGATTCCGAGGGCTTCTAGTTGTTGAAAAGCATCAATCCAATCGATTTCTCTCTCGATAGTGTTGGCGATTAAAGTGCGATCG
Organism: Microcoleus sp.; assembly: GCF_041354475.1. NCBI lineage: Bacteria > Bacillati > Cyanobacteriota > Cyanophyceae > Oscillatoriales > Microcoleaceae > Microcoleus > Microcoleus sp. The sequence goes on along the minus strand of NZ_JBGJZU010000059.1, from coordinate 36,993 downwards.
AACAGAGATGTTGCACCAATATCAAAAGTCAACCCCCCCCAACCCCCCCCAAGGGGGGAATATCCGAGAGGGATTGCTGTTTTCCTACAGTCATTTCCAGTTAGCAGCCAGCGGGGAACTGGTTGCTGGAAAAATCGCCAGTTGGGGTCAAATTCGCGCGATCGCGAACACACAATTTGCACCGGTTGTGGGGGCTTTCCTTGCAGTTTTCTTTGTTCGAGCAAATCGGGGGAAATTACTCTCATAGTGGTTCCATAGGCGCGTAAAGTGCCGTTGCCAAACAAAACTGCATCACTGTTTGCGACTTGTTTTTCGAGGTGGGATTTGTCGTTAGCTGAACCGAATCTGGCGGCGGTGAGGGCGGTATCTGTAATTTTGCCATCGGCACTCATTGCCAGTATTACTGTTGTGTGAATCATTCGATAACTTTCCGCATAATAGGCTCTCTCGGATGTTGGGTATAAAATGTAGCAAATAATACTAAATTCCTGAATAAGGAAAGCTGAAACCCTAGATTTTGCTAGCTCATAATCATTACTTATCACCATAATTACGAGAGAGCCGACTCATTTACCTAATTCCCTAATAAACGCTCGATCGCAATTGAAACATCGGGAAAAGCCAGGGGGTTAATATTACCGTGAGTCAGAGTTTCTCTGAATTGATAGCCTTCATCGGTAGGATCTCGAAACACGATTAATTCCATAGTTCGCAAATTGACAACCCAATACTCGGCAATCCCGGCTGCTGCGTAAATTTTGCTTTTAATTCCCAAGTCTTTAGTTAGGGTATAATTGGAGTATTCTATCAGCCAAAAGATGTTTTCTGGATAGGGATGATGTTCTCGATAATTTTGTCCCAAACGTTGAATTACAGCGATATCTGGTTCGGGTTCGGAGTTGTTAAGTGGCAAGGTAATCGGCTTACCTTGCCGCACTTTAGCCCGATCTCCCAGCAAGTACATTAGGTACTCTCCAGCCTCATCGCTACAGTAAGCATGAGATTCTCCTTCGGGAGCCATTTCGATGATTTCTCCACCTATTAGTTCAACTTTTCGCCCTTCCAGAATCCCGGCTTCAATGATGCGGTGGTAGTCTGCAACCGTCCATTTTACAGTTGTGACGCTCACGGCGATTACTCCTATGTTTTTATTGTTATTGTACAGGCGATCGCACATTTATCTCAAAGAGTTTTGCAAGTCAATACCGAGTAAAAAGTAATCTCCTGGGGCGAGTACATCGGTGATTTGGTTTAAGAAAATCTTGAATGTTTTTCTTAAATTATTGGCATGAAATTCACAGGCAAGAATGAATCCTTGCCGTAAATTGATGCTCAATTGTTGGTTGCTTGTAGACTCCGTTTATATTTTTCCGGCTCAGTTCTAAGTTCCACATGAAGGAAATCAATTCCCTCTTGTTCTAGTAATTCTAGTATAGCTAGATTTAAGTTTTTCTCAGCATCAAAGTAAAGATTGTCATCATTAACAAAAGCAACGACTTTAATGACTCTGGCATTATCTTCAATCTTGCTAAAACGAACTATTATTTCTTTCGATAAGCCCTTAATATTTGAGGGCATTTCTCGAAGAGCATCGCATATTCTGGCAGTTTGCTTTGCTGAAATACCATCAATTTTGAGAGTTAAACTAAGACCCCACTTTAATTCACTACCAGGATTTTGTGACCAATTTTCTACAATGCCAGAAATCATTTTAGAATTCGGTATTTTCATTATAGAACCCCACTGATATATATGCAGAGTTGTGGTTCTGAATCCGATATGGAGTATCTGCACAAAACCCTCTACTCCTGATATTCCCACCCAGTCACCTTCTCGATAGAGATTATCGGAGTAAATAATCAATGTACAAAACCAATCATAAACGATATCCTTCAACAGCAAACCAAAGGTGATACCAGCACCACCTAATAGACCAACCAATGCAGCGGCAGATTGGCCTAAAAATATCTCACTTATCTTGATTGCCAATACAATAATTGCTGCTGATTGAAAAATCTTTGGCATTAAAGGTCTGAGCAATTCATCAAGCTCAGTTTCAGTGTGTAGCACTACGTTGGCTATTACCTGACCCAAAATAGAAGAGCCTCGGTAAATAACATAAGCAACTATGAAAATGACTATATAGTTGAGCGTAGTACCGATTGTTTGGTTAAGTTGAGAACCTAAGTTTTCTGCTAGAATTTCTTTGCTAAGTGAAAATCCACCAATCAGAATCAGCCAACTTAAAGCAGGCTTGATAATTGCAATCAACTCATCATCAAGTGTCGTTTGGGTTTTTTTAGTAAAACGCTCAATGGTTTTAACAATGACTGAAACAAAAAATCTCCTTAATGTCTGTGTTAAGGTCAGGATAATGATAACAATAGCGATTTTGGCAATCGGTATGCCGGAGTAATTGATATTTTTTAGCGTGTCCCAAACTGCTTCCATAGGTTAATCAACGGGTAATTGAGTTTTTATACTTGACCAAGAAACTATTGGGAGAAATCCGCCTAAGTTATTTTTTTTTACTGGCGGAATGAATTGCTCCCGTTTAGCGAGTCAGTAATAAGTAATCAGAGATTACCAGACTTTAGGGCAAAAATATAAGAAATATATGAGATGGCCAAAATTTGGTTTTTGCGTAGTTTTGGTTTTTGCGTAGTTAGGGTAAACCTTCGCTACCTTTACCCCTGACTTCGCCACCTTCATCACCGTCCCTGAGCCACCGTCGCGGGTCCGGATCGTCGATCGCACTCTAGATGTGGGGCGAACTAGGTGGGGCTGACACCCCGGCTTTCTGGCGTCGCCTGGGGCGGCCAATTGAAGGTTGACGCACAGTGTCAACTTTTCTAACAATCATTGACATACGCTACTAGATGGGCTTGCGGATAATTTTCACCAGGACAATTGCTGTTGTTAGCAATTGTTGCTGTTACGATATAAGGGTTAGTCAACAGAGTAACTGACTTGGCGACTGCTATATTAAAATCAATCACGGAGGCGATCGCCAATTATCGATACTTGCCTAAAGTCTCAACAATTACCTGAGCCTAATCAGCACTGAGGACGATTCCAGCTAGCTATTTGCCCTGATAAGTTAAGAACAGTAAAAATTACTTGACTTATTACAGAGGTGTATCATGTTCGGACTTTCTATCTTGGCTATGTACGTGATGACTTTTTTGATACTGACTCAACCTATGAGTAGCGGTAGGACTCGCGACTGGTGGGTGGAAGTGGATACAGACTCAGGAAACCGCACTTATTACTTTGGTCCCTATCGAACTAAAGATGAAGCCGACAATAGCACGATCGGCTATATCAGAGACCTGGAGAGGAAAGGAGCTAAAAAAATTAGCATCGACATCAAACAAGGTCGTCAACCCAGCCAACTACAAACCAGCGAAGAGTAACACCAAAGGTTGAAGGCTAAAACATGAAGAGGTCGATCGATATAAATCCTGTCACATTGCGGGTTCACAAATATCCATAACTTCACATCTAGATATTTGTCAACCCGCCTAAATCCAAGAACAGGTTTGCATTCCTTCCTTGGTTCATCAGGTATCGGTGACGGCAGTTTTTTCAAAGCAGGCCTTGGTTTAAATGGCTGCGAGGATTAAAAGTACGATTTGCCTTGATTTTTTCATAACATTCCCGTTCTAGAGTGCTAATTTCTTTTGGCGGTACGATCGCAATTTTCACCAAAAGATCCGTTCGTTCCTCTTTGTTAGGTTTCGGCCATCCCTTACCCCGCAACCGCAAAGACTGTCCCGATCGCATTCCAGCAGGAAATTTTACCGTTATCATACCTTCGGGTGCCGGCACCTCAATCGACGCTCCCAAAACCGCTTCATCGGGAGTTATCGGCACTTCGCAAACCAAATTTTCTCCATCAAACTGGAAGAAAGGGTGAGGCAAAACTTCTACTTTCAAGTACAAATCTCCCTGCTGCTTCGTATAGGGATCGATTTGACCTTTGCCTTTCACCCGAATTTTGCTACCCGTTTTCACTCCCGCAGGAATCGAAACTTCCCCGCTGGCGACTTTCTTAGAAGTGCCGCGAAATGCTTCCCCCAAAGTCAGGGAAATACTGACTTCAGTGTTGAGAGAGGTTCCCGCCGCGCGGTTTTCGTACCCCGCAAAATCTTCAAATCCGCCAAAACCAGTGGGACCCCCTGCGGTAGTGCGGTAGTTGCTGTAATTCCACTTACCACTGTGGCCGGCACTAGCACCCGCGCCGCCACCCCGGCCGAGCAATGTATTAATAAATTCGTCAAAACTCCCGTACTGGCTGAAGTCCACGCCACCAAAGTCTGTAGGGCCGCCTCCCCCTGGTCCGCCCCCACCGGGCCAGCCCCCAGTCGTTGCAGCAGCTTGCTTCCAATATTGACCGTATTGGTCGTATTTTTTGCGTTTTTCTGGATCTGACAAAACTTCGTAGGCTTCGTTGACTTCTTTAAAACGAGCTTCGGCTTCCTTGTTCCCTGGGTTCATGTCCGGGTGATATTTCCGGGCTAGTTTGCGGAAAGTTTTTTTAATTTCATCTGCGCTGGTAGTTTTGTTGAGTCCCAAAATAGCGTAATAGTCTTTAAAGTCGGTTGCAGCCATTTACCAATCTCCTCTTTATTAGTTGTTACTTGTTAGTTTTTAGAAGCAATAAATCCTAGATTCACAGGATAGGCAATAATTTTGATGCTGGCGGTGAAAGTTCCCTGGGGCATCTCATCCAAATTATAGGTTATCAAATGTTTGGAGTCGATCGAGTGCGGTTGTTCCAAGCTTTACGTCCGCAATTTCCACACCTAGTCAGATTTGAGATGGGATATTTAAGATTTTAAATTAGGGAACTGTGTCATTACCGGCTGTGGGCATTTTGGCATGGTGGAGGCTATGCTAGGGATGTGGCTGTGGTAGCTGGGGTGATGTGCGCCCCGTTTACTCTCACGATCGCATCGAAGGACTCGATGACTACAAGGCGATCGTCTTCAGCGAGTCGGGGCGCGCGATCGTCTTTATCTATTTTGGGAGCGCTGAAAATTTTACCGAATAAATGGGTCTAAAGCCCCTTCTTCAGTAGCAGGATTTTCTTCCTTAAGTCGATCGATTAGATAGATTTAATTCAACAGCAAACTGCACATTTATGGAGTTTTTTGTTAACTAGAACACACACTTTCCAAAAAATTAAGATAGGATGGGATTTCAATAAATTATTCACACTACCAGGGTGACAAGATGATTAACTATTTGCTGGGCTGGCCTTGTGGCTGCTGCGACGATTGGAAGGATCTTTCCGAGAACTCGATTGTACTCAGAAGCGGGCAGCACATTTGTCAGTCTTGCTACGATCGCAAACTCCAGACTCAGAAGCTAGCGGCCAGACGCAAGAGAGCGAAGATTTCTGTATCACAGCCAACTGTTTTACAGACTTTGCCTCACTAATCGGCGATCGCCACAGAAGTTAGCAAGTAGGTTAGCAAAATTCGAGGGGCCATGGAGAGCGATGGTCAACAGCGATTTTCCATGGGGGCAATTATATAGAGCGATCGTTAGTCATTAGTCATTGCTCATCCCTCGCTGTTAATTATTCATTAATTCACAATCATTTATCATCAGTTATCGATCGGGTATGCCACAGATTTAAAATTCAATAACAAACTACTGAGAACTAATGAATAACTAATTATGAGTAAGAGCGAATGACTAATAACTAATAACTAAATGATTGTTCCATCGGGAATCGTAGCATTTTTCAGCACTACCACAATGCCGCTGCGGATGTAAAAACCTTCGCTTTCGCGATTGGCTTCTTCTACTCGGTCTTTATTAATGATTTGAACATTGCGGCCGATGCGGGCATTTTTATCCACAATCGCGCGGCGAATTGTGGTATCTGCACCGATGCCAAGGGCAACCCCACTATTTTCCAATGCTGAATGGCGTTCGGCATCGGGTTCGTAGAAGTCACAACCCATGACGAGGGTGTCTTGAATGGTACATCCGGCTTCAATGCGCGATCGAACTCCCAACACAGAATGGTCGATCCGGCACTGTTTGAGAATACACCCTTCGGCAATAATTGATTCAGTCACCCTAGAATCTAACAACTTAGTCGGTGGCAAGAAACGCGGGCGAGTGTAAATGGGAGCATTTTCATCGTAAAAACTGAAAGGAGGCTTAGGCTGTTTGGTCAGCGCCAAATTAGCATCATAAAAAGCCTCAATCGTTCCAATATCTTCCCAGTAATCGTCAAATAAATAAGCTTGAACGTTATGGTCTTTTGCCGATGCCGGAATAATCTCTTTACCAAAATCAGTTTGGTTTAGGGATTGTTTAAGAAGTTTAATCAAAACCTCTTTTTTGAAAACATAAATCCCCATCGAAGCAATGTAAGGACTTTCCTTGGCTTGTTCTGAGGTCAGTCCCAGTGTAGTGGTATCGACCTGCATTGCTTTGAGCGCATCGCCTTTTGGCTTTTCGCTAAAAGAAACAACCCGACCATTGTCGTCAATTTTCATCAAACCAAAATCCGATGCCCGCTTCTCATCCATGGGCAAAACGGAGAGGGTGATGTCAGCATTGGTTTGGCGGTGTCTCTCCACAAATTTGCGGTAGTCCATGCGATAGAGGTGGTCGCCGGAAAGAATCAAGTATTCGTCAACGTCCCACTCTTGTAGCAGCCACAGATACTGGCGAACTGCATCGGCTGTCCCTTGAAACCAGTCAGGGTTTTCCTGAGTTTGCTGGGCTGCGAGTACCTCGGCAAATCCGTCTGTGAAGCCGGAAAATTGGTAGGTACGAGCAATGTGGCGGTTCAGGGATGCCGAGTTGAATTGGGTAAGGACGTAGATTTTGAGTATTTCTGAGTTGATGCAATTGCTGACTGGAATATCGATGAGGCGATATTTGCCGGCAAGGGGAACCGCGGGTTTGGCGCGCAGTTTGGTTAGGGGGTAAAGGCGGGTGCCTACACCGCCACCGAGAATGATGGCTAATACTCTTTTCAAGGAACTTCCTCCAGGGGGCCGATGAACTCTCCAAGTCCAGTGTCTGATGGTGAGGACTTCTTGACAAGGGGGAAACTTTGGATTTTGGATTTTAGATTTTAGATTGGGGATTTTTGAGTTTAAATACTTATCACTAAATTGAATATATCTTCAAAAAGATCTTGTATTTTCTACCAAAAGTTAGATACCTCAGCAACCTCTGCTACATTAGCCTAAGCCATAGCAAGCTAGGAAAACTGTATGCAGATTCAAACGCCGGACTGGGTTAAACACGCCGTATTCTACCAAATATTCCCCGATCGCTTCGCCAAAAGCCAACAGCCCCGCCAGCGCCTGCTGCAAAACTTCATGTGGGAGGAGTGGCACGAAATTCCGACCCTGCAAGGCTACAAAGGTGGCGACTTGTGGGGCGTGATGGAACAGCTAGACTACTTGCAAGATTTAGGGATTAACGCCATTTACTTTACCCCGATTTTTCAATCGGCGAGCAATCACCGCTATCACACTCACGACTACTATCAAGTCGATCCGATGTTGGGCGGTAATCAGGCTTTTAAAGATCTTCTAGATGCTGCTCACGCTCGCAACATCAAAATCGTCCTCGACGGCGTATTTAATCACGCCAGTCGCGGGTTTTTCTTCTTCCACGACATCCTCGAAAACGGCTCCCACTCTCCCTGGTTGGATTGGTTTAAAATTGAAGGCTGGCCGCTAGCTCCCTACGATGGCAATTATCCGGCTAATTACACCGGTTGGGATGGCAATCGAGCGCTACCTGTATTCAATCACGACAATCCAGAAGTCCGGGAATATATCATGGAAATAGCCGAATACTGGATTAAGTTCGGCATTGACGGCTGGCGGCTAGATGTTCCTTTTGAAATTAAAGCGCCAGGATTTTGGCAGGAATTTCGAGACCGAGTGAAGGCGATTAATCCCGAAGCTTACATTGTGGGCGAAGTCTGGGAAGATGCGAGGGAATGGCTCGACGGTACCCAATTTGATGGGGTGATGAATTATCTGTTTGCTGGGCCCACTATTGCTTTTACAGCGGGCGATCGAGTAGATTTAGCTCAAATTGAAGGTCGTTCTTACCGTCCCTATCCGCCACTTTTTGCTCAGGAGTACGGCGAAAAAATTCAGCAGGTTTTAGAGTTGTATCCTTGGCCGATTCAGCTCACTCAACTCAATTTGTTAGCCAGTCACGATACCGCCCGGTTATTGTCCATTACCGGAGGCGACCAAAAAAGTGTTGAACTTGCTACCTTGTTGCTGTTAACTTTTCCCGGAGCTCCCAGCATTTATTACGGCGATGAAGTTGGTTTACCTGGTGCTCTCGACCCAGATTCCCGCCGCGGTTTTCCTATCAAATCAGATTGGAAACTCGATGTTTTAGATTACCACAAGCAATTGATAGCTTTGCGACAAAAATACTGTGCTCTCCGCACCGGAGGGTATGAAATTTTGTTTGCTCAGGGAACAGTTTATGTTTTTGCTAGAATCTTGGGGGATGAAGAAATTGTGGTTGCGGTGAATGTCGCCACAGAATCTGCACATATTAGCTTTGAGATGCAGGTAACAGAACCCGGACGAAGTTTCAAATATGCTGACCCGAAATTGCTGTTTGGTCAAGGTGAGTTTGTTTGGAAAGAGGAAGGGGAAGATCGGTATTTAGAATTGAGTCTGCCGGCGCGATCGGGCTTGATTTTAGGTTAAGCTAATTTAGCAAGCAGTGGCTAAATTAGTCTGGGACGCAACCATCTTAAGAATAGGGCAACCATCGGGGTTGCCCCTAAAAATGTTAATTGATTGCTTCTGGCTTGCGGAAAAATTGCTTTAAAATCTCTCCGGGTGCTCGGTCCCAAGTATCAATATGTTGGTAAATTAAGCCATCTTCATCCAGCTTGTAAGTAGAATAGCCGTTGAAAAAAATCCGTGCCTTCCAGGGAACCCGCAATACCCCGCGAACAGTCCAATTTGCCAAAATAGTATCCGAGGCTGTTTGGGTCACGTCGTGGAGGTCGAAGCAAATTTCGGTGAAAAATAGTTTACCGTGAAATCGCAGAGTCCAAAAGATAATTCGGTAGTTGATTTTTCCTTTAAATTTGTTAACCGGGTCTTGAAAATAAACATCTTTTCTGTAGATGTCATAGGAGATGTCTGTCTCAAAAAGGGTCGGGAGATCCGCTTTGAGTGTGTCTAGGGCTTGCGCTACCTGCTTTTGATATTCGATCGAACTCAAGATATCACCTTTTAACACGAAGGGTACTTAACGTTTATACTGGCATTGCCATCTCACCACCCAAATAGAGATTTGATGGATTACCCCCACTCCTCGGACATCATCGCAGAACTCAGCAGTGGCAAACTGTTGCTGGTAGATAGCCGTCGCCGGAACGGTCTAATTTTAATTAAACGTTTCCACGCGGAGTTTGCAGGGCCAGGGGCGGCCGTCGGGGGTGCTTTTGATGTTGACTCTCAGCAAGCAATTCCCGTAGGCGACTTTTGTTTGGTTTACCCTGAATCTCCCGAAGCAAGACAGAAAGCGTTTGGGATTCGGCGTCACTGGGTGCGGTTGACGGAACAGTTAACTGCTAAGCCGGAAGCTTTGGAACGCGCCCAAATGCTTTTAACTCAGTTTGAACAGTATTTTGATATCCAAACAGTGGCACAAATTCCCGATCGAGCTTTGGCACTTTTAATCGGTGTCTTCCCCCACACGATTGGCAAGGCACGACAGAGCCATCGTTAACAATGGTATGATTAATTTTGGTCATCTCATACCATTTATTAAGGTTTTTGTCAAGTCAATATCTGGGAAAGGCGATCGCAAGTTCGCTGATTTTCCTGGGGGCTACCTACCGTAATTCGCAAACCTCCCCCAGTATGGCGAATTAATGTTCCTTCAGCTTTTAGTTGCCCCATGATTTGTTTGTGTTGTTGTTCTGCTAGATTACGATTTTCGGCTTTCATCCGCAGGTAGACAAAGTTAGCTGCACTAGGCCAAATTTGCAATTGTTGATGCTGAGTGAGCGCTGCAATTAACTTAGCTCGTTCTGATATGGTTTCAGGGATTACTGCTAACAATAATTGGCGCTGGGCTAGGGCAAATTCTGCTGCTAATTGGGAGAAAGCTGGGAGGTTGTAGGGAAGGCGGATTTTTTCTAGGGCGGCGGTGAGTTCGGGATTGGCGATCGCATATCCGACTCTCATTGATGCCAATCTAAATGCTTTAGAAAATGTTCGCAAAATTATCCAATTCGGATGTTCTTGTAATTTTCCAGCTAAGGTGTTTTGGCTGAATTCAAAATAGGCTTCGTCAATTACTACTAAAATATCTTCGGGCAAAGTTGACAGCCATTCTATTTCATTGGTTGTCAAAGCATTGGCGGTGGGGGAATTGGGATGAACGACAAAGACGACGCGCACGGGGGGATTTTCGGTTTGGGCGTTAGCGCAGCCCTCGGAGAGGATCGCCCTTTTAGCCTCCTCGATATCCATTTCAAAAGTGTCTGGTTTTCGCGGCACACTCACCACGGGAATTCCCAGGGTTTGGGCGATGATTCCATACATCGAAAATGTGGGATTGGCAACCAGAATTGAGCCAACCGAACCCAAGCACGTCGCAATTAAGAGCGATCGAATTAATTCATCGGAACCGTTGCCGACAGAAATATTATCGGCTGTGATGGCAGTTTTTGGAGGTAGAACCCCCCCTAGCCCCCCCTTGCTAAGGGGGGGGACATGAAGCCCCTCCTTGCTAAGGGGGGGGACATGAAGCCCCTCCTTGCTAAGGGGGGGGACATGAAGCCCCCCCTTGCTAAGGGGGGGGACATGAAGCCCCCCCTTAGCAAAGGGGGGGACATGAATAGATTCAGCGATCGATTCGTTGACGTATTGGGCGATCGCCTCTTTCAGTGCTGCGTGGCCACCATCGGGATAGCGATTTGTCTCAATTAGCTGCTGATAATTCCAAGCTAACTTTTGTTTTAATTCCGCTGGTAAGTCGTAGGGACATTCGTTGGTATCTAGGCGATCGATCGCACTTTTCGACGCCACTGACTCTCCTGAAGCGGAACCCGGATGGGGAGTGTATGCCGTAAGTTGGGCTAAGTCTTTTCGGATAAAAGGTAGCATGGTATGATTTGCTAATGACTAATGACTACTGACTAATGACTACTGACTATTTTAATCGCGCCACAAAGCAATTCCGCCTAACAAACCAGTCACATTTGGCACTATTTTTACCTGAAATGGCAATTCAAAAATAATTTTTTTAGTATTACCACCGCCGAGGTATAAATAATCCAAACTAAACAGATTTTGCATGGAGACAATCGCCTTTTCCAGACGGCGATTCCATCTTTTCGTGCCCACTGTATCTAAAGCAAAACGTCCTAATTGCTGTTCGTAAGTTTCCCCTTTCCGAAATGGGTGATGTCCAAGTTCCAAATTAGGGACTAAAATACCATCAACAAATAAAGAAGAACCGAAACCTGTCCCCAGAGTCACTACTAACTCTACTCCGCTACCAGCAATTGCTCCCAATCCTTGAATGTCGGCATCATTAGCCACTCGCACTGGTTTGCCTAACCGATCTTTGAGAGTAGTTGCTAGGTCAAAATCTATCCAAGAGGGGTCTAAATTGACGGCGGTTTTAGTGATGCCGCGACGCACGACTCCGGGGAAACCAACGGATACTCTGTCAAATTCCCCTTGTCCCCCAGCTAAGGAGGCTATGGCTTCTAGTATCGGTTCTGGTTTTGGTGGTTGAGGGGTTTCTAAGCGACTGCGTTCCGTTTGGGGTTGGCCTTCATCGTCCAAAACCATCACTTTGATACCGCTGCCGCCAATGTCAACGGCTAAGGTGCGAGTCGATCGATCTTCTTGAGTCATTGGAGTATTGAGAGTTGCAAACTAATCAAATTTTAATTGAATTGGCAAAAATTTTGAATCGCTTCCCACATTTCTGCTAGAAAATTTCCCAAGGAATGGTCGTCTTCTAGTTCGATTAATTGCACCCAGGGACGGTTAGCGGCAAAATTTATGCTAGCCTGAATCGGTATGATTGTATCATGCAGACCGTGGATAATTAACGTAGGCACTGACCGTATTAATTTTTCTTCAGGGTATTGAGCCATATCTTCCACAAATTGATAATTCAGTGGCAGATAACGCTGTTCGCCGTAGTGGTAAACCGGTAAATATTTCTCTGACTGCCACTTTTGTAACTGTTCCTGTCCCAATTGCGGCAGCCAGTGGGAGAGAAAGTCAAAAGCCGGTGCTAACAAAACTATTTGTTTTACCGATAGTTGTCGTTGGGCCAACCAAGCTGCTGTCAGCCCGCCAAAACTAGAACCAATGATGGTGACTTCACTAGCATTTTTGACATTTTCTGCCACTGGCTGAAGTGTTTGGGGCGACAAAAATGCTGTTTCTATTTGGTGTAATTGCCTGGTGAGGGTGAGATTGGAAAAATCTTGGTGATTGAGATCGGGAGTTTTTAGGTCAATTGCTAGGGAAGAAAAGCGATCGCGGAAATATTTGGCCTTTAGGGAATCGGGACTGGAAGCAAATCCGTGTAAATAAATGTAACTCGAATTGTTGTGGAGATTCATTCAGCAGTTTTTGTTAAAGTGAATAATAAATATCAATTATAACACCGAAAACCAAGACTTCTTTAAGAAGTCTTGGTTCTCAGAAACCTAGATTGAGATGGGAGTATTACTGGGGTTTGGCGCCGTTTTGCATCCTGTTTTTAGCTGTTTCACGGCGCTGCTTCATCAGTTCAGCTAATTGGGTGCGCTGTGCTGGCGTGAGGATGTCTCGCATTGCCAGCGTACTTTCAAGTCTTACATCATCCAACTGCTTTTTTAATCCGCTTATTTGGGTATTTTTATCGCGGATCTGGCTGGCAGTAGCAGTGCCACTCATCATCGTTTGCAATTCTTGTCTGGCTTGACGCACAGCTTGCATTCGCTGGGAAATTTGGTCTTTATAGCGATCGCGAACTGCCTGCATTTTCTGTTTTTGGTCGGCACTTAAATTAAGCTTCTCGAACATCGCACCTTCCTTACCACCAGGTCGATTTGGTCGCTGATTTTGGGCAATAGTTTCTGCGGGTAGGGGATTGGGAACTGCGATGGCGGCGGTGGCGCTACCGAGGGTCAGCATTAACAGGGCTAGGGTAGAAATACGACGCATTGACATGAAAATTACCTCTTTAAGATTAGTTAGTTGTGGGCTGTTCGCTGTCAGCAGGAATCTGAAAATTAAACCAGTCTATTTGTGAGCTATCGCTCATATTATCCGCGCGAGAATCATGCAACACATCTTCCCAATTATTTACTAGAAATGCTTCTAGGTGTGCACCCTCATCCGGGTTAAATTGTGCGGGGATTAGCAGGCGATAGCCAGACCCAAAAAGTATCAGCATCCCGGCAATTGCCCCAGGGAAAGCCCACTGGGAGAAACCTGGAACAATTGACCTGTTTTTAGATACAATTGAACGGATTTTTTTCCGGTATATTTGCTGGTTTTCTGTCTGCTCATTCCTTTCTATTGTTGCTAACAGCTTTAACTCTAAATCGGGTGCAGCTTCTGGACAATTTGGGCGATGTTGCTTCAAGAAATTAACTAACTTTTGGTCGCTGCTTGGGTTGTTCATAGCTCGCTGACACCTTCTTTTTGCAAAAATTGCCGCACAGCATTTCGGGCATAAAACACGCGAGATTTGACAGTTCCTGTCGGTAGTCCCAAAATTTGGGCTACTTCTTTTTGCGGGATGTCTTCTAAGTCATGTAGCACCAAAACGCTGCGGTGTTCAAAGCTCAATTGCTGTAATCCCCGCTGCACTAAATCTTGATAGTGCAACTGCATCAATTCTGAAGTATGTTCTTTGACAACAACTAAATTGATTTCTGCTTGATTTTTGAGTTCGGCATCAAAAGAATGTTGTTTAGCAAATGCTTGTCTTTGGTCAGAAGCTACATTCCAAGTGATTCGATAAAGCCAAGTAGAAAAGTTCTCTTGGTGTTTGAGTTTGGGTAATCCTTTCCAGACTCGCAGGAATACTTCTTGCGTTAAGTCGTCAAGCAGGGATGGCCCGCAAAGTTGGTAAAGGGTTGACCTGACTTTGTGTTGGTAGCGTTGGTAAAGGTGGCGAAAGGAAGTACGATCGCCCTTTAAGCATTCAGCAACTAAGTCTGAGTCGGAACAGTTATCGATTAAAACATTGGCTGACACACCTAACACCTGTGAAGTATCCCTCACCAGTTCGTTATCTGAGGGGTTTAGACAGGACAGGTTCAAAAAAGGTTCAAAGGATTTAAAATTAATTTTTTTAACTGATATAACTGGTTCCCAGGCTCTGCCTGGGAACCGATATCTAGAGGCTCTGCCTCCCTGGGGAAACAGGAGGCA
>NZ_JBGJZU010000059.1:0-22461 GCF_041354475.1 Microcoleus sp. | reverse complement strand
GAGCCTCCGGATCTGCGTTACCAGGCAGAGCCTGGTAACGAGGAAACTGGTAAGCTGGTTCCCAGGCTCTGCCTGGGAACCCATATCTAGAGGCTCTGCCTCCCTGGGGAAACAGGAGGCAGAGCCTCCGGATCTGCGTTACCAGGCAGAGCCTGGTAACGAGGAAACTGGTAAGCTGGTTCCCAGGCTCTGCCTGGGAACCCATATCTAGAGGCTCTGCCTCCCTGGGGAAACAGGAGGCAGAGCCTGGTAACGAGTAATACGAGTAATTTGCGGGCAGTCCCGATTTAAGATTTATCGCAGAGTCACGAACTCTTCAGCAGTCGATGGATGAATGCCAATAGTAGCATCGAAGTCTTTCTTCGTAGCTCCCATATTAACCGCGATCGCCATTCCTTGAATAATCTCGCCAGCATCTTTCCCCACCATGTGCACGCCCAAAACTCTGTCAGTATTAGTCTCAACAACTAACTTGACAAAAGTTTTCTCATCTGCACCAGTCAAAGCATGAAACATCGGTCTAAACTTGGCTGTATAACACTTGATTGATTCGGGAAACTTGATTCTAGCTTCCTCTTCTGTTAAGCCCACTGTCGCCGCTTCCGGCTGGGAAAATACGGCCGATGCCACGTTTTCGTGACTGATGGATCTGGGGTTATTCCCAAATTCAGTATCGGCAAAAGCGCGTCCTTCGGCGATCGCAATTGGGGTTAAATTAATCCGGTTAGTACAGTCTCCCACTGCAAAAATGTGTGGCTGACTGGTGCGGCTGTCTTTGGTGACAGCGATCGCACCTTTTTCTGTTTCTACTCCCGCATTTTCTAAACCCAACTTTTCCAAATTGGGCCAGCGTCCAGTAGCGCACAACAGCGCGTCTACTGTCAAGGTTTCTGAGGATTTTCCCGACAAAGTTAATTTTAATCCTTCTGGGGTTTTCTCAATTTGTTCGATCGAGCTTTCTGTCAAAAATTCAATGCCATGCTTAACCATGCCTTCTTGCACGTTGGCGCGAATTTCTTCATCGAAGTAGTGCAGAATGCGATCGCGCCGGATGATTTGAGTTACTTGACTTCCCAGCCCGTTCATGATGCAGGCAAATTCAACGCCGATGTAGCCGCCGCCCAAAATAGCCAAGCGTTTTGGCTGCTCTTGTAGTAAGAAGATTTCGCGGGAAGTAATTGCGTGTTCGATACCGGGAATATCAATTCTGTGGGCTTCTCCGCCGACAGCGATTAAGATTTTGGCAGCGGTGTATTTTTTGTCACCAACTTCGACGGTGTGGGGGTCGATAAATTTGGCGTATCCTGAAATTAATTCAACTCCGGCTTTTTCCAGAAAGCTAATGTGCAGTTTGCTGAGTCGTCGCACTTCTGTGTCTACGGTAGTGACGAGTTTTTCCCAGTCGAAGCTGCTTTCTACAGGGCTCCAACCGTAACCTACCGCATCTTCATAAAGGTGCGAAAATGTTGAGGCATAAACCATCAGTTTTTTCGGCACGCAGCCACGAATTACGCAGGTTCCCCCTACTAAGTCATTTTCGGCGATCGCCACTTTTGCCCCGTAGGATGCCGCCCGCTTGGAACTCGCCAATCCACCGGAACCCGCACCTATCACAAACAAGTCGTAATCGTATGTCATAATTGTCGCTAGTTTCCTGTCTCAATTTTAGCCATTTTGCGCTTTACTTTTTTTAATGATATCTCAAAAAAATTTCGTTTTTTAGAGGGGAGATTGCTTTACTTCTTGCAGTTGACATGATATAGTTTAGTAATGGGATTATTTGCATTAAATTTAAAATCGCTCACACTTCCATTATTAGAGTATAGCACAAGCAACTGCAAAAAATATATAAAAATGTAACTATTTTTGGTAGTAATAAATATGTAGTGAAAAGGTGCAGGATAAATATACCATTTTAAGTTATTTTATACTAGAGGTTTTGGATTTAGCAAAGCCCATCGAGATGAGAATATCCGTTCCGCTTGCAACGGGGATGGGAATTATAGTACTCCGCATCTTTTATTGAAATCCTAACTACTCTGGATAGTATGCTCGATCTTGCAATCATCATCCCCGAACTCGTCAAGTATGGAGGCGCTGAACGAGTTGTTATTGAGTGCCTTGCTCGATGGCAACACCACCATCGCATTACGCTCTATGCTACGTCCATCGATTATAAGGTTGTGCGGGAGTTCTGCCCAGAAATTCGTTTCACATTTGTGCAGCTTTCACCTTACTTTCAAGGGGAACATGCGTTCTTCTTGAATGGCACCTTGCTACCCAAACTATGGCAACAGGAAATCGGCACCCACGACCTTTACCATACTCATCTTTGGCCCTGTCATCTGATTGACAGACACCCGATGGTATGGTATCCTCACGAACCGCCGCGTATGCTTGAAGACCTTCGCCTTAGCCAGTTTCCGGAAGCCAATCCGTCTGATGTGTGGAAGGTTCATGTATACCCCAAATTCACCTATGATGATGTTCCGTCTCGGGTTTACGAAGCAACCCTGAACTC
This sequence comes from Microcoleus sp., assembly GCF_041354475.1. Lineage (NCBI taxonomy): Bacteria > Bacillati > Cyanobacteriota > Cyanophyceae > Oscillatoriales > Microcoleaceae > Microcoleus > Microcoleus sp. Next base: position 19,940 of record NZ_JBGJZU010000059.1, on the reverse strand, counting down.
AGTGGCAATGTTTGACAAACTCGGCAAGCCAGACCGAATCGTTGCCAACAGTCACTATGTTGCTCAGTATTTGTTACAGGTTTATGGACGAATTGTTGACGACATTGTTTACCCAGGCGTTGTATGTGCAAACCAGATCGTTGAAATTTCGCTCCATGTCCAGTTCCTCGCAGTAGGTCAACTCTGGCCGCACAAACGAGTGAAGATGATTATTGAGGCGCTTGCCATGGTGCCAGATGCACGGCTAGTGATTGTCGGAAATGGTCCCGAACGGGAGAAACTTGAACGAATGGCGCTCTCCCTCCGCATCCAGGATCGGGTTTGTTTCAAGCATGAACTGTCTGCAGAGGAACTGCGAGCGGAGTATAATTCCTGTCGTGCAGTTGTTTTCGCAGCAGCACGGGAACCGTTCGGCATTGTTCCTCTCGAAGCGTTAGCTCATGGTCGTCCCTTGATTGCAGTCAATGAAGGAGGATATACAGAGGTTGTAGACTCTCATTGTGCCATGCTGGTGCCGCCACGACCTCAAGATCTGGCAGATAAGATGAACCTGCTTGCGCGTGACATTGATTTGGCAAGAGCGATGGGCGAAGCCGGTTGGAGAAAAGCTCAACAATACAGTTGGAACAACTCGGCGAATCAGTTGATTAAGATTATTGAATCGACGTTTAATACCTATGCCCATGACCACAAGCGGTGTAATGGCGGAACGGCAATCGATCGGCCGCTGATCGGAGTCCAATATTATTGCTGGTATGGAGATGGAGCGGGCAGTCTTCATTGGAATGATAACTTGGAATTCGGAGCTGTTGATGATATGCCCGAAATTGGGTTCTATTCGTCGCTTGATGGTGATGCCCTGAAATATCATTTACAATTGATGGATCGCAATGGAGTCGATTTCCTTGTCGCCAACCTCCATATCGACTCAAACGGTGTGAACGATCTGGAGTTAGCTGGACTGCTTCGACTGTTCCATGTTGCTGAGATTCTCGAATCGCCAATCCGAATTGCAATTCAACTTTGTCCCTACGATCTATCCCATGATTCATTAGATCGGGCGATCGCCACCCTCAACGAGATGTCAAAGTCACCGCACTATTTCAGGTTTGAATCCCAACCAGTAATATTCATGTTCTGGACTGGCGCCTGGGATGGACAACGAGATGAGATCGAAAATCTGAAGGCAGCAACTGATGGATTCCTACGTATCGCTTGTAGTTTGCGGCTTCCTTCAGATACGGAATCGTTGTATCAGACCTTTGGGCTATTTGATTCCTGGTCACTTTTTTCACCGCTTGAAGTGGCATCGTCTGAAAATTGGCAGAGGGTTTGGGCAGAAGCCTATCGCCGATCGGATTGTGGCAACCGGGGAATTCGATCGGTTACGGTTAGCCCAGGCTACGACGATCGCCATCTAAGCGATCTTCGGAGGGATAACAATCTATTTCGTTTTATTGACCGCAATTGTGGCAAGACTCTGGATGCAATGACAGAGTTTGTGCTGCGTCAATCTGATATGCCACAGATGGTACTTGTATCAACATTTAATGAGTACCACGAGAACAGTCATATCGAGCCAACCAAACGGCATGGATTGCAATATATGGAAGCAATCAAAGATTTTGGCAAGGCATTGCGATCGCAATGGATGTGATGGTTTCGTGAATGTATCCGCAATTATTCGGCGTTTGTTCAGCCTTTAGTTTTATTGTTGTAGTTTTATTGTTGGAGGTGTTGAATGTCAGAAATCAAGCGTTATTTTGTTCTCACTTCTCCAAGATCGGGGACACATATGCTGCGGACAAGTCTGGACAATCATCCTCAGGTCCTATGTATGACTGAGATGTTCAATCCTGACTATACTGAGGGCAAGTTTGACTTTACATCTGAGACACCAGCATCCGAGATTCTTGCCAACTACATCTTCACTCCAGAAAATATGACGCAGCCTTGTGTGGGGTTTCTGTTGCATCGTAGTGGAGCACGGTTCGGTAATTGGCCAGATCTCTGGTCGCTCCTTGAGCAGGACAAGGAGTTGGCTGTCATCAGCCTCCGTCGCCAGAACCTCTTGCGTCGTTATCTCTCTGTTCAGTTGATGAAGAATCAGGATCTAGAGGGGAATCCACCAGCACCGATGCACTTTGACAAGGAGCTACTGATCCGGGACTTCCAAAAACAGGAGGCTCAGATTGCCGAGTTTGATGCCAGATTCTCGGATCACCCGCTCACAACCGTTACCTATGAGGATCTGTGCGATCGCTACGCAGAGACTATGGTTCGCATTCAATCATTTCTTAATCTCACGCCAGCGAATCTTCAACCCGGAACCAAGAAGCGGGCAACCCCACCATTGGCAGACGTGGTTTCCAATTACACGGAACTCAAGCGCGAATTTGCCGACACCAAGTGGTTCAGTTTGTTTGAGGACTAAATAGCAATCCTTGCAGGAGTCGTAAATATTTTTACCCCACCCCAACCCGGACCTTAATAAGGTCCGGGAGCAAGAAATTCACAAATGATTTAGAATTGCTATATCTCGCCGAAGTTCAAGAAATTCTCTTCGACTCAAAAGACTTGCGGGATATCTTGAATGCTCAAAATCTGGACAGCATTCAGAAAAACACTCAAGAAATTGCTGGGATTATCCCCGATTTTGATTTGAGGCAATATCAAGAGGCTTTGTGCGAACGTTACAGCAATCTGAATTTAAGCAGCGTCGATAGCAATACCTACGATTATCGCGAAAAGCTGAAAGTTTGGCAAATCTTTATTTTCCAAGATGTGCGCTTAATTTACGAGTCATTTCTGCCCCAAGCTTACGAAATTCCCAAGGAACATCAACGGCGGTTGTTAGAAAGCGATCGACTAGAGGCGATCGCACTTGAAAATTTAGAGAAATATCGACACGGTTATTTTTCTGGGCCGATCGTATCCGTGTTAGATGTCATCAATGACAAGTCAAATTATCCCTACATTGTGATTTTAGGCGATCCGGGTGCGGGCAAATCTACTCTGTTACAATATTTAGCATTAACCTGGGCGCGATCGCCTTTAAATAGCGTAACATCTCTGCCGCTGCCGCTGCTAATAGAATTGCGGATTTACATTCGCAACGTGGAATCAGGACATTGCAAGAATTTCCTGGAATTTTGCCATAAAAATTCCGGTTTTATTTGTGATTTGAATCAGCATCAATTGCACGAACAGCTTAAAGCAGGCGACGCTGTTTGAACGCCAGTATGACTGGCAAGATAATCCACGACAAACAGCACTTGAAATCATGGTCAAGCAATACCTCGATCGCCCAAAAACATTAGACATACTGCGCGATCGATTTGCCAACGATCCAGATGAACAAGTCCGCCAATTTGCCCAGAAACAATTGGCAAAATTAGACAAGCTGTGATATAAACAAAAAAAGGAGAAATAAGTTATGACTGTAGCCACTAAAATCCCCCAAGCTTATGCAGAAATAGTTGAGTTTTTTGCTGCTGGCGCTACTCCCGAAAGCATTCTCAACTTTCAACTATCCGAAGACGCAAAAGAGCATATCGCCGACCTAATTTACGCACACAACAACCAAGATTTGACCACCGATGAAAAAACCGAATTAGACAACTTTCTAGTTATAGAACATCTGTTGAGGTTAATCAAAGCAGTCGCTCACAAACACGTCGTCAAAGAGTAATTTTTTTATGTCTCGTCCTTACATTAGCGTCGAACTTAGGCGTTTAGTTGCTCTCCGTGCCGATCGCATTTGCGAATACTGCCTCATTGCAGAAGCAGAGAGTTCCGGCTGTCAAGTTGACCACATCATCAGCGTCAAACATGGTGGAGAAACAACAGCCGATAACCTCGCCTATGCTTGTATTTTCTGCAACTTACAGAAAGGAACAGATTTAGGCTCAATTGTTTGGCGGACTGGAGAATTGGTGCGTTTTTTCAACCCGCGCAGAGATTTTTGGGGAGAACATTTTCGCTTAGATGAAGCTGCAATTCAACCAAAAACAGATATTGGAGAAGTGACAGCACGAATTCTAGAACTTAATCATAATGAGCGGATTAAAGAGCGACAAGTTTTGATAGAAGTTGGTGCATATCCGTCACCAGCCGCGCAACAACGGATGACTCAGTAACTCAATAAATATTACCCAATCTAGTATAATTAAGATCGGATAGTTCTCGGAGACAACCACTATGCAAGTCACGACCGAACAAATTATTTATCCATCCAGCGACGGTCAACCAATGGCAGAAAGCACAATTCAATACAAATTAATTGTCAAAATCAAAGAAGGCTGCGAATCGCTGTTCAAAAATGACCCAAACGTCTTTATAGCAGCCGATTTACTCTGGTATCCAGTTCAAGGTAGACCAGACATTTCTCAAGCACCGGATACAATGGTAATATTTGGTAGACCAAAGGGCGATCGGCCTTCCTATATGCAATTTCAAGAAGAGAATATTGCTCCCCAAGTCGTATTTGAGATTCGCTCTCATAACGATCGCCAAATCAAGATGTACAAAAAACTTGCGTTTTACAATCGCTATGGAGTCGAGGAATATTACCTTTACGATCCAGAAAACAACGATTTGAGTGGTTGGCAAAGAATTGAAGGAAACTTAGAAATAATTGAGCCGATGGAGGGCTGGATTAGTCCTAGATTGGGAGTAAGATTTGAGTTGGGCGAAGATGGGCTAGAAATTTATCGGCCAGATGGACAAAGGTTTCTTTCTTATGCGGAATTGGAGGAACAGGGTGAATTAAACCGCCAGCGTGCTGAACAAGAATCTCAAAGAGCCGAACAAGAAGCTCAAAGAGCTGAACAAGAATCTCAAAGAGCCGAACAAGAAGCTCAAAGAGCCGAACGTTTGGCCGCAAAATTGCGCGAATTGAACATAGATCCCGATCGCATTTAAGCCACAAATTGTTTAATAGAACTCTTGCAAAAATCCAAAGCACCCCACCCCAACCCGGACCTTACTAAGGTCCGGGAGCAAGATTGTTCTTGTTTCCCCCCTTAATAAGGGGGGACTAAGGGGGGTAAATTTGACTTTTGCAAGAGGTTTAATTTAGGACTTACTCACCAACACCAAAAAAAACCAGGTTTTTATCGTTTCCGCGCGCTGTAACGAATTATTTACGTCAAAAAACCCGGTTTCTGACTGCCCGTGTGCAAGTCGCGCAACCGTCGAAACATCGTCCTTCCACCCCCGAAAACCGCTCAGAAGTGTTAAGTTAGTAGTTAGTTGTGTCGATCGCACAGAAAAAAAGATGCCTGAACTACAAACCGATACCTACCAAGAAGTCAACGAGGAAGTCCTCTCAAAACCAGTTATTGTCGGTCTCAAAGATATCACCAAAGTTTATGGGGTTGGCGACTTAGAAGTTCGCGCCTTAAACGGTGTCAGCTTGACGGTGAGACAGGGAGAATATTGTGCGATTATGGGCGCATCGGGTTCTGGTAAATCTACAGCTATGAATATTATCGGTTGTCTCGATCGACCTACGAGCGGCAGTTATTACTTAGACGGCGTAGATGTCGCCCAAATGCCCGAATCAGACTTAGCCGGAATTCGGAATTTAAAATTAGGTTTTGTCTTCCAGCAATTTCACCTGTTGTCTCAGTTAACAGCCTTAGAAAATGTGATGTTACCGATGGTTTATGCCGGTGTTCCCTCAGCGGAAAGACGGGACCGCGCTGTAGAGGCTTTAACGAAGGTAGGCTTGCAAAGTCGGCTGCAAAATAAACCAAATCAACTCTCAGGAGGACAGCAGCAACGAGTAGCGATCGCCCGCGCCATAGTCAATCGTCCTGTATTATTACTTGCAGATGAACCGACTGGTGCATTGGATACGAAAACTACTCAAGAAGTAATGGATATTTTTACAGAATTTAATGAAGCCGGAATGACTGTTGTGATGGTAACTCACGAACCGGAAGTGGCGCGCCAAACTCGGCGAGTAGTCTGGTTCCGCGATGGTCAAGTAATTCACAATAATCTAAACCCTGAAGAACTTTCACACGCGGTATTTTAAAATTTTGTGATTAGTTACAGCGGTTCCCGCTGTATTGCGACACACTTAATGAATCCTCAACATTTAATAAATTGGTTTGTTATATGGTTGACCGTTGCATGGTCATGATTTAACCACAGAGAGCACAGAGAACACAGAGAGATCACAGAGAAATGAATAATTCCGATGAAGAGAGGAATTGATATTAATTGCTCCTCGAAGCATCCCGATTTGGGAAACACGCCTAGAGGGGCGAAGCATTCGCGTTGAAAATTTGTGATATATCTATAGGATATGAGCGCGAATGCTTCTCCCCTACAAAAATGTGATGGACTCCGCTTTTGTACCTCATAATACCAATTTCATAAAGTAGCGCTACATATCTACCCCCCCAACCCCCCCGAACTCGCGGGGGGGCTAAGAACTACATCTGTAGTAGGACTTTATGACAATGGTATGACAGCAGGAACCGCTGTAGTTGCGTGCGTTCGGTTAGTTATTATTAGTTATCTGTTACAAATAACAAATAACTAATGAAAAGCTGTGGGAAAAGCTGTCCAAACTCGATCGACAAAATCCCTAAGTTGCCGAGAAGCAATCACCCCATCGTTTTTTTCAGAATCCAGAGAGTGCAACTGACTCAATAGCGAAATCACTTCCGTATCTAAAGCAGCCCGAAACAAATTCAAAGGCCAAAGCAAATCCGAACCATCCCGCAAATCCAACAAACTGTATTCTGGGGAAAGGCGATCGCCCAAATCCTGTTTTGACAAGAATACAACTAACATTAAAGGGCGCACCCAACAAACTTGACGCGCCTCAACCACCTGAATTACTTCCGAATGCAGACACGCATCTCCACACTCTAAACTGACAATTTGACCAGGCTTAAAGTTCAAACCAAAACCTATTGATTCTGACCTACCCAACATGATGAAAATTGACAAATAACAAATAATAAGTAACCACTAACTACTTTTATCCAGATTTTTGAGAGCCATTTCCAAATCAGCCGTCAACAATCGCGCCTCTTTTTTGGTGCTAGCCGATTGAGCATAATCCATCACCGAAATTGGAGAACCGATCGCAATTTTCACCTCAGAACCCCATCGAGGAACGCGGGGGCGGTAGCGAATACTCATGGGTACAATTTTTACCCCCAAACCGGGTAAACTCGACTCCGCTTGAATTGCCAAACGAGCCAATCCAGGCTTAATCGGGTGAACTTCACCATCCTGAAAAATCCCGCCTTCGGGAAAAATGACCAACATTTCCTTGGCAATGAGCAACTCTACGCCATAACGCAGACTGCTAATGGCGGGATGCCGGATATCCACAGCAAAACCTCCCAAATGCCTGATGAACCACCCTTGCAGTCCTTTCACTTCATCGGCTGTTACCATAAAGCGCAAATCTCGTCCAGTCACTTTTTGTCCTGTGGAATAGGGCATCATCAGAGCATCCCAGCGGGAACGGTGCGTCGGTGCTAAAATTACAGGCCCGTCCTTGGGCAAGTTTTCCTGTCCTGCGATGTGTATCTTGCCAAAATAAGACGGCAGGACAACATAGTGACCTAACGGATACAGCAAGGAAGTTAACCAAGGAGAAACGCGAGATGTATTAGATGCTACCTTGGCAGGCATTGGTTTCACTTTTTGATGAGGTACTGGAATTAAGGGCGATGGTGGCTTTATGGCTCATACCAATTAAGCTGTTTTATGGAGTTTTCAAGTCTAAACATAAGTTGTTTAGTACATCTTGCGTCTTTTGAGCGGGACACTTTGGCTATTGGCATTTTGCTGATTGGGCGATCGGACACTTAAGGATCTATTATTTCAGTTAATTACACAAGTAAAATTTTTACAGTTTAAATTTTCCTGCGGGATTCAAACCAAGACAGCAACTGCTGACGACAAACAGACTCCATAATCCCGCCGAGCACTTCTAGGCGATGGCAAGAATAGGCGCTATCGGGAATATTCCCCGCAGTCCGAATCGTACCAGTTTTTGGGTCATCGGCTCCATAGACCAACAAACCGAGCCGAGCCTGTACAATAGCACCAGCGCACATGGGGCAAGGCTCCAGGGTGACATAAAGAGTGCATTGATGGAGATGCCAATCTTGCAAAACTTGCCCAGCCGCCCGCAGAGCCAAAATTTCAGCATGAGCTGTGGGATCGCAGTCTCGCTCTCGCCGATTTTGCGCTTGTGCAATCAACTTACCACTACCATCAACGATCACAGCACCTACGGGGACTTCACCGGCATCGCCTGCGGCAAGGGCGAGTTCCACAGCTCTACTCATCCACCGCCTGTGAATGGAATAATTACGATCGCCAATCAATAAAGGTTGTGTTTGGGAATTCACAGTATTGCACAATAGGATTTGAATGTGAGAGTAATATTATACCTAGATAAATCCAAACACTTAAAGACTGAAAATGTCTCAGACAACCCCAGTTATGGAATATTGGGTCAGGCACAAGTATCCTAGGGAATTAACTAAGCTTGGTGGGGAAATTTAGGGATAGTTACGTAACTAGAAACACTTAAAATAAACAAAGCAAAGTTACAGCAAAACTCGATCGGGAATAATTGAAAATTATGGAAACCACTGTCATTAGCGCTGAAGTCATTGATTTGTTGTCCCGCATCAGCCGACAAAAGCTCCGTGAAGCAGATGTCACTGGGCTCATCGTGTTCCTGGCCGCTCTAATTTCGATTCTGCGGGGAGTGATGATTATTGACAAGACCATCGCCCTGGAAGAAGAAGAAAGGTTGCAAAAAACTCTAAAAGTGTTTGCTAGCAGCGATCGCGATCGAGTAGAACTGATTCAGCGGATTGTCACGGGCATCTCAAAACAGCAAGTATATTTCAATCCCACAGAACTGCTAACCCTGACAGCATTGTTTTCCGATTCCGAAAAGCTTTTACTCATCTGCTTCGGCTACGAAATGTCAGCAGCAGACGGACGCATCGACCTCCGGGAGCAAATGTACCTAACGGCCACGGGACAGCGACTGGGCATCGACCCCAGACATATTGCCACCATAGATGCTTTATTTACCAAAGAAGGAACTGTAGACCCCGAAGCTTTTGCGGAAGTCAAAGAACTACTGTCTCCGATCGAATTCCAGTCACGGGAGCCCGTGTTTGCCGCTTCAGCAAAGCACTTGCTTTCTCTTTTAGAGCACCAATAATTACCGGCATAGGGACTAAAATGTCAGCGTTGGCAGTTACCGGAGAAAGCAAATGGAATATAATTAAAGGTTTGAGAAATTAAAAGCGTCCTACTTACCTATGGAAATTGAATGGCAAAGCGTCAAAACCTACTCCGATATTATCTATCAAAAAACTAAAGGGATCGCCAAAATTACCATCAATCGACCCCACAAGCGCAATGCTTTTCGTCCCAAAACCGTCTCTGAACTGTGCGATGCCTTTATAGACGCGCGGGAAGACACGACTATCGGGGTGGTTCTGTTGACTGGTGCAGGACCACACACAGACGGAAAATACGCATTTTGTGCGGGTGGGGATCAAAGCGTGCGGGGTAAAGCCGGGTATGTAGATGAAGGTGGCATTCCCCGCTTAAACGTGCTGGAATTGCAAAAATTGATTCGATCGATGCCCAAGGTGGTAATTGCCCTAGTAGCAGGTTACGCGATCGGCGGTGGTCACGTTCTGCACTTAATTTGCGATTTAACCATCGCTGCGGAGAATGCTATTTTCGGACAAACTGGCCCAAAAGTGGGCAGTTTCGACGGAGGCTTCGGGGCTAGCTATCTCGCCAGAATTGTGGGACAAAAAAAAGCGCGAGAAATTTGGTTTTTGTGTCGCCAGTACAGCGCACAGCAGGCCTTAGAAATGGGTTTAGTCAACTGTGTTGTCCCCGTAGAACAACTCGAAGCAGAAGGGATTCAGTGGGCTTCGGAAATTTTAGACAAAAGTCCGATCGCCATTCGCTGTCTGAAATCAGCATTTAATGCCGACTGTGACGGTCAAGCAGGGCTGCAAGAACTAGCAGGAAATGCGACTTTACTATATTATATGAGCGAAGAAGGAGCCGAAGGCAAACAAGCGTTTTTAGAAAAGCGAGAACCGGATTTTAGTCAGTATCCTTGGCTACCTTAATTCCAGTGAAAACAAGTTTTTTATGGGCTGATGTCAAAGATATTTCTGATTGACGATCCGTAGCTGGAATTAAAGGAGTTCGATGCCGTTGTTAGCAGTTTAGTTGTGCTGCTGCGGGCCAACTAAACTGAAACGGTGGGAACTGATTTTTCGGTGAAGGTTGTCTCTGTTAACTGACAAGTGTGGCGATCAGCAGCAGGGAGGGCTGGCGAGGGAAAAGCCACCATCGGCTCATGCCATAGTGAAAGTTCTTCGATATTCTCCCAAGCAGACCCAAATGGTGAAACCGCCAAAGAACAAGCTTTCCACTGACCTTGAACCGAAACGCTGAGCTGCTGACACAGACCACCGCGTCTTCCTTCTGGCAAATAGTGGCGACAGTGACGGCAAGCTGAAGTTAAGGGAGTTTTCATAAAAGTTCTTGGGTTTCTCATTTTCATCTCTAATTCTCCTTTGTTGAGCTAGGAGGTCTTAGAGCATCCCAGCCCTTATCCTGTCTGCTGTTTAGCGATCCCCGAACTATAATTGAATTTTATAATTTATTTATAATTTTGTTATATATAGAAACAATAGATTTAGTAGTGCCTCATCTTAGATTTAAAAAAGCTGTAAAAAAGTTAATAAACCAACAGGGATCAAGATAAAGCACAAATGGGGAACAAAAAGTAGATTTTATAAATCACCATCGATACCATATTTTTTGTTTTCGTACTTTATGGCCTTCTAGTTATTTTGTCTGTAGTGTTGGTAACGTCTGTCAGAAAATATATTGAAGGGCAAAAAGGCAAATAGTATAGAATACGGGCAGCTATCAGGCTGCAACTGCGTTTTATCCCCGGCTTGAAAGACTGGGGTTCTCAGGCGACGCGCTATGGCGGTATCACCCTTGATGACGGGTAATTGACAACATTAAAATTAATTCAGAGGCGGCAGGAGTTTTACTAATGAGTAAGCGTTCTTCGGTGGAATCCCCAAATCATCAATCATCTTCAACCCCCATCAATCCTGCTTTACAAGCAGCCCTGGGGTGCTTGGATGTAAACCTGGAAACAGAACTGACAATATATAGACGACACAGGCGGCGAGCCGAACAGTGGGTGTCGCCATCCGTGCGTCCCGGTACGAAGGCAGAAACAGCCAACCAACAGCCTGGTCAAAACCAGCCACCAACGGCTGCGGAGCCAACCCAGCAATCACTATCGATACCCCTATCCCTTGGCGGTAGCCCTGGTGAGCCCCCAAGAACAACTACTGCGGGCGGGAGCCAACCTATAAAACAATTTATCAGTACCCCACCACCAAACAAATATCTCGAATCTAGCGAAAAACTGATCGAAAGTTTGGACTCACCAACAGCCGAGGCAACCGAGGAAAGAAGTTTAGCAGCCAGTCTGTTGACTCCCTTGGGACTAAGTTCAATGCTGCTGTTTTTGCTATCCTGTACAGCCTTGGGCTACGCAGTCTTTTACCCATCAAGTCTAGCTAAAATGGTAGGTCTCAACCGTTTGGTGGGAAGCAACACACCCTCGGAGGCCCAAAGTACCGCTAGTAAAGTAACTGATACCGGAAGCAAGGAACTGCCAAAAGCTCCTAATCTGGTTTCCAAGGAATTTGTCGAGCTAGACTTAAGTACCCTGAGCAATGTCAAGCCCACCCCTAGCCCCATTGCTTCCCCCTCGCCCAAAGCCTCAATCCCGCCGACTCCAGCAGTCAGCGACTCAAGCGGGGCTGTCCCCATCCCGACAGAAGACGGCAACCCACCAACCATTAGGGAAAAAGGACTGAACAATCTCAGTACGGCGTTGCTTCCGAGTCCGACTAATGTGGCACAAACAGTCCCAACATTGCCAACACTGCCTCCAACGCCTTCACCATTGGCCTCGAATTCAGCAACTCCTGCGGCTGCATCCCGTGCTGTGCCATCCCCAGCCCCCGCAGCCACACTGGGAAGCCCTGCACGGGCTAGCGACGGTTTTTATTACGTGGTTGTCGATTACACCGATGCCAAGTCCCTAGAACAAGCCAGAATTGTAGTGCCCGATGCCTACGTGCGGAAATTTTCAAAGGGTGTCAAGATCCAAATGGGAGCGTTGAACGATGTGGCCTCAGCACAACTTTTGGTGAAAGAGCTGCAAGCAAAAGGGGTGAAGCCGCAATACTATCAGCCTTAAATTAGTCAGCGGGAATTAAAAATTCAAAAATTAAAAGAGAGCATAATTTAAAAGTTTTCATGTTTAATTTTTAGTTCTTAATTCCTATTCATAAAATCTCGAATTGAAAATTTGGAGAAAGGCAAAATGGGATTATTCGATCGCCTTTGGCGAGTAATTCGAGCCAACATTAACAGTTTAGTGGGAGCAGCAGAAGATCCAGAGAAGATTTTGGAACAGGCGACCATTGATATGCAGGAAGATTTAGTGCAGCTCAGACAAGCTGTGGCTGGGGCAATTGCTGCTCAAAAACGCACGGAACGCCAGTATTCCCAAGCGGAGTCCACCGCCACAGAATGGTATCAACGTGCACAGTTAGCTTTGCAAAAAAACGAGGAAAATTTAGCACGGGAAGCCCTGACTCGCAAGAAATTCTATCAAGAAACGGCTATCACGATGAAAGCTAGTCTGGAACAGCAGAAAGTTGTGGTCACTAAACTTAAAGAAAATATGCGGGCTCTGGAAAGTAAAATTTCCGAGGCAAAATCGAAAAAAGATATGTACATTGCCAGAGCTCGATCGGCCGCCGCCTCGGAAAGACTAGACAAAATGATGGGTAATCTCAATACAGGTAGTGGTTTGAGCGCCTTTGAACGGATGGAAGAGAAAGTTATGCAGCTAGAAGCTCGCTCTGAGGCGATCGCAGAACTCGGCACCAACGACTTAGAAAAGAAGTTTCTGGCTCTCGAAAGTGGGGGCGATGTCGATGCACAGTTGGCGGCCATGAAAGCGCAAATGCTTCCGGGCAACAATACGCCTCAGTTACCATCGCCAGAGCCACCCACATCCTGAATGTGAAGCCTGGAGCATCCATCCTATTTGAGACTGCTGTGGCAGTAGCTACAGATAGCCCGAAGCGAGTTGGGGAATTCCCGGATCAAAGCTAAACTCAGTAGATAGAGCTGGCAAAGCTTGGCTACATCAATTACGAAGATCCCTTTAAACTAGATTAATATGTTTGCAAAAATTGCCCAAGGCTAGATCATCGCACTAAAAATCTGACCAACCGAATTTCAAAACCGCAGGCTAGTGTCTAAAGCCTGCTTTCCGTTTACTTCGTACACCTCACCAAGGAAAAATAGGATTATGGGATTATTCGATCGCATTAGCCGAGTCGTCAGAGCCAATCTTAACGACATAGTGAACAAAGCTGAAGACCCGGAAAAGATTTTAGAACAGTCTGTGACGGATATGCAGGAAGACCTGGTGCAGTTGCGTCAAGCCGTGGCCGCGGCGATCGCCACTCAAAAGCGCACCCAGACTCAGTACAATCAAGCTGAGTCCCAGTCGAACCAATGGCAGCAGCGGGCTCAGCTTGCTCTGCAAAAAGGTGACGAGGCGTTGGCGCGCGAAGCACTGGTACGCAAAAAGTCTCATGCTGAAACGGCCGCTACTCTAAAAGCTAGCCTAGAACAGCAATCGACTCAGGTGGAAAGTCTCAGACGCAACTTGATCGGTTTGGAGAGCAAGATTTCAGAAGCTAAGACAAAGAAGGATATGCTCAAGGCGAGAATATCCGCTGCGAAAGCTCAAGAACAACTCAACAACACCATTGGCTCTCTCAATACTGGCAGTTCCATGGCCGCGTTCGATCGCATGGAAGAAAAAGTTTTGCAGATTGAAGCTCGCGCCGGGGCGTCAGCAGAACTAGCCGCCGGTGGTAGCAATTTGGAAGAACAGTTCCGCTTGCTCGAAAGTGGCGGGGGTGTCGATGACGAGTTGGCGCAAATGAAAGCCCAACTTGCTGGAAGTTCTGTATCTCAACCTCAATTACCAGCATCGGGTAAAACTGCTGCTAATAATAGCTCTGAATCGATTCCGGTGATTGACGCTGAGTTGGAAGAATTGCGATCGCAGCTCAATAAAATGTAATCTCGATCCAAACTCACCGATTTCTCTGATGGTGCGATCGAGCGCTCCGTCTCTCTAAAGCAAATAGCTTGTGGAGGTCGGAGCTTTTTGATTGGCGATCGGCTACAGCCGGAATAAATCTTACCGAAACATGACAATTTAGCTATATAGTAGTAAGTATCATTTAGCACTAATTATTTAAGTGCCAAACAAAATTTTAAGTAACCATTTAAAAATAAAATTATGTCTAAGGTGCAGTTGTTAGTTCTCAGTTCTGTTGCTTCTGGTTTTGGGCTTTGTTCAAGCATTTTTGCCCTATTCACCATGATTTATGGACTTTCACTGATGTCTTTTTTTGTCTTTATTTTAACCTTGGCATTTTGTGCGGCCAATATTTTTTTTGCCTTACATTATTATACATTCATTGCTAAGCAGTTGAGTGCCAAAAACAGAGGCAAATCTAGAAGCCTCGGCGGTTGATATCAATTCCGGTTGTATCGTAATGATTTAACCGCGAAGGCGCAAAGCACGCGAAGGAAGAGAAGAGAGAAATAATAATTCCGATGTCAACGGATTTGATATGAAACCACAGCTAAAAAAAGGAGTTCAGCCTGCAATGTCTCATAAATATAGCCTTTCTCAGAAAGATGAGGTACGACTGGGCATAGGGCATGGGGCATGGGGCATGGGGCATAGGGCATAGGGTTCCGTGGGCATACCTCACTTTTTTGAGAACCGCTATATAGCATAAAAGAAATCACAATTTAGGCAAAATCCATTCCACCGCCACCGCTAAATTTTCGGCAACAAAATCCGGTTTAGTATGATGCTGATATTCCCCATTCAACACACTTTCACCGTAACCAGTCTGCACCAAAATACCAGTACAACCAGCATTATGAGCCATATCTACATCTGTAGCTTTATCCCCCACCATAAAACTATTTCGCAAATCTAAATCCTGTTCCCAAGCAGCGGCTACCAGCATACCTGTATTAGGTTTGCGCCAAGTTGTATACCGCGTAAATTCTGGGTTAGTTCCCCCTTCTGCTTCACTCAAATAAGGGCAATAATAAAGAGCATCTAATTTGGCTCCGGCTGCTTGGTCTAATAGCTGACAGAGCCGTTCGTGCAAAGCTTCTACGTGGCTAACCGGATAATATCCCCTGGCTGGGCCCGATTGATTAGAAACTAGACAGCAAAATATTTGTTTGTCATTTAATTTGCGTACAGCTTGGGCTACTCCGGGAATTAAATGCAAATCTTCTACTTTGTGGATGTAGCCTGCTTCGATATTTAACACACCATCTCTGTCTAGAAATACTGCTCGTTTCATTGTTATTTACTAAGGATTGCTATTTTTTTTTAAATCAGTCCTGGACCCATGGGGAGTCATATCAAATCCTCTCTTCATCGTCCTGTATTAATCTCTCCCTCTTCTCTTCCTTCGCGTCATGAGCGCCTTCGCGGTTAAATCATTCCGATACAACGGGGTTTTTTGTGTCCAGGACTATAATCAAAGATCACCATACCACTTGACAAATTCTAAGAAATATCGTACTCTAATAGTACGGACACTAACCAATAAGCCAATGGTTACTACATACACAGTCGATCGCACCCATCTAGCTCAGTGGCACGAAGTTCTCGCCCCCCACAGCATCGGCTATCGGCTCAAACTGCTGGGACAGTTAGGTACTCGCAGGCTGCAAGAGGCACTGGAACCCTTTGGATTGACACCTTTTCACTGGCTGGTACTTTGTTGCTTGTGGCAAGAAGATGGTTTAGCAACTTCCAGCATTGGGGACAAACTGCAACAGGTAGGCGGTACCCTCACAGGTGTAATCGATCGCATGGAAGAAAGAGATTTAGTCCGTCGGGAGAGAGACACCCGCGATCGCCGGATTTGGCGAATTTGGCTAACGGATGCAGGTAGGGAAATGCAAGAAGTGCTGCCACCAGTGGTAGCTGAGGTTCGAGAGCAGTCTATGACTGGAATTTCCCAGGCCGATCGAGAACGCTTCTCAGAGCTGATCGATATCGCGATCGCCAATCTTTCCTAAACTGACAAATCATTCTCCCGGAGGTCGCGCAGCACCATCTACCTCTACTAAATTAAACATAACCGAAAAATACTACGCACTCTTAAAAACATTAGTCTTAACAAATAAATACTACGCACTCTAACCAAACGGCATCTTATTAAAATTTCAGGAGCCAACTACCATGAAAACCACCAAGGAAACCAACCCAGCAGAATTCAACGGCAACGGCAAAGGCAAAGCAGTGGGGCTCTTAGAGCAGCCCATGGACGACACCATAGCCAAAAGCCTACCAATCATCCCCGCGCCAGAGACACAAATCAGCGCCCCCAGCGATGTCAAAACAGGCGCAGAAACAGAACTCCAAGCACCCCTACCGGCCCCTACAACACCCAAGAAAAAGTCCAAGAAACCACTGATTTTCGCACTATTGGGGGTAGGTGCGATCGCCGCGGGCAGCTTCGGCTACAACTACTGGCAATACGCCTCCATCCACCAAGAAACCGAAAACGCCACAGTTGCCGGACACATCCACCAAATCAGCAGCCGGATCAACGGTACTGTCGGCGAAGTCTTGGTACAAGACAACCAACAAGTAAAACCTGGACAACTGCTAATCAAACTAGATCCCCGCGACTACCAAGTTAAAGTCCAACAAGCTCAAGCAGCCTTAGAAAACGCTCGCCGTCAAGCAGAAGCAGCCCAAGCCAATATTTCCCTAGCCTCCCAAACCAGCCAAGGCAAAACCGCCCAAGCCCAGGGAGATATCAGTGGTGCAAACGCGGCCATTTCCACCGCCCAAGCAGCCCTGAGAGAAGCACAGCAAGGCGTGCCGGCAGCAGAAGCCTCCTTCGCCGAAGCCCAGGCTGGTATTCCCGCAGCTATGGCTAAAGTCGCCCAAGCCGAAGCGGGTATTCCCCAAGCAAGGGCGAAAGTCACCGAAGCTGAAGCCGGAATTGCCCAAGCCCAAGCACAGCTAGCCCAAGCAAGGGCTAATCTGGTGAAAACGCAAGCTGATTATAAACGATATCAAGATTTGCAGTCTGAAGGTGCGATCGCCCGCCAGCAGCTAGATTCCGCCACAGCAGCCTACGATGTAGCTGTCGGCCAAACTACCGCAGCTCAACAAGGAGTTGCCCAAGCCAGAGCGCGTTTAGCCCAAGCCAAGGAAGGCGTCACCGCAGCAATCGCGGCAGTAGCCCAAGCCCAAGAAGGCGTAAAACAAGCTCAAGCCCAAGTAGCGCGGGCCCAAGTTGGTATCGCCAGTGCTCAAGCCAAAGTCGCGGTAGCCCAAGAAGGTATCACTAGCGCCCAAGCCAAACTTGCGACATCCAAGGGTGGATTGCAACAGGCTGAAGCGACGGGAGAACAAACTAAAGTTAGTCGATCGCAGTATGATGCAGCTAAGGCGGCGATCGCCCAATCGGAAGCTGCGGTGAAAGACGCTCAACTGCAACTTTCCTATGTGAATATCAGCGCACCAGCCGCCGGACAAATCGGCCGCAAGTCGGTGGAAGTGGGGCAACGGGTGCAGCCGGGAACGCCTTTAATGGCGATCGTCAGTAATGATTTGTGGGTAGTTGCTAACTTCAAGGAAACGCAACTGGCAAGCATGAAACGAGGTCAAAAAGTAGAAATCAAATTAGATGCTTTTGGCAGTCGTAAATTTGAGGGTCGAGTTGATAGTTTTTCCCCTGCTTCTGGCGCTCAATTTTCTCTATTACCTCCCGATAATGCTACGGGTAATTTCACTAAAGTTGTGCAGCGGATTCCTGTGAAAGTGGTATTTGATGCTGAAAGTATTAAAGGCTATGAATCACGGATTACACCAGGGATGTCTGCTACGGTAAACGTTGAGCTGAAATAAGGTTGTACTCCTGATAGTAGAAAATGGAGGAGACGGCAATGCCGTTTCCCTGCCCATATAATAGTGCAGGGAAACGGCATTGCCCATTAGTGTCAACTTAATAAACTGTTGTAAGTCGGGACGATGTTCGCAAAAATAGCCGTAAGTGAGCTGAATTTGTTTAACTTTCACGTTTGTAAATACTACTCTGCCCTAGCTGACTGAGTGTTGGCAACTTCTGTAGGCGGAAGGGACATTGAAAAGCGGGCATTGTTACAAAACTTTACGTCTTATCCTATGAGGCAAATTTGTCTGTAAACGCTACATCTTTTTCTCTGTCCCAATGCCATACTATCGTAATCCCTCTGATGCCTTGCTAGACTTGTAGGTACGGTTGAGTAGCCTTCGAGCGGTCAACATCGACAAATTTGTCCAGAACATTTGGTCTGGTAAAGCGCCTGGAGTCGATCGAACAATGCAGCATCACAAAGATTTTCAAGGCTGGTCACTTTTGGCAGTTGCTGTCACTGCGGTGATTGCAGCAAATTTTGGCATTGCCAAATTAAATTATTTGTCCGATCGATCCGCTAGCTATGAAACGGAACTCCGACATTTGCAAGGACTGGCCAATCGCTTAGACGCCCTGGAGTGGAGAGCAATTGCTAACAAAAAAGTGACCTCAGAGCTAGAGGAAACCCTAGGGAAGCAACGACAGCAAGCAAAGCTCAGTTTTGATACCCTCAAACATACTGCTTCTTCGTTTCGAGATTTGCAAGAAGTGGACTCAGCCTACCAAACCTATTCTAAGGCCGTTAATAAACTCTTGACCCTGCTAAAAACTGCTCAGATTGAAGAAGCATTGGAGGTGGATGAGAAGCAGGTCGATCCAAGCTATGAAAAATTGTATGCGATCGTGACCAAAAAGACCGTAGAAGCGGCAAAAAATAGGGCAAATCTACAATACTGGGCTAACTTTGGCTCGATATTGATTATGACCTTTTTAGTTGCGACAATTTGGATATTGCGATCGGAGATTTTGCGATCGCAGCAAAGATTTCAGGAAATCAAGAATGTGCGCCAGCGGGAAGCCCGGTTGGAACAAGAGCGTCAACTTCTAGAATCGAAAGTGATGGAGCGCACACAGACGCTTCAAACTACAAACGACGCATTGGAACAAACACTCACGGCACTGAAAGAGTCGCAGATTCAGCTAATCCAAAGTGAGAAAATGTCAGCTTTAGGGCAACTGATGGCTGGGGTTGCTCATGAAATCAATAATCCGGTTGGCTTTATTGCTGGGAATATAGCTCCGGCGCGAGACTACGTAAGGGATTTGTTTGGCCTGATTAATTTATATCAACAAAAATTTCCGCAACCTGGTTCCGAGATAGAGGCAAAAATTCAAGCGATCGACCTAGATTATATACGGCAAGACTTGCCTAAGCTTTTTCAATCGATGAAAGATGGGGTGGTACGAATTAAAGATATCAGTAGGAGTTTACGCATTTTTTCGAGAGCAGATTGCGATCGCCCCACAATGTTCAATATTCATGAGGGCATTGATAGTACCATCTTGATTCTCCAGCATCGACTTAAAGCAGATAATACCAGGCCTGCGATCGAGATGATCAGAGATGATACTAAACGGCAGTTTCATAGACTTTTCCTGACATTAAAGACATCAGGTCCAAAAAACACGGTGTTCTGGTCGCAATCGCTGTCTGTAACTGGTAAAATAAGTATCAATGTTGGCACTCCTGACTTGCTCCCTGGCTATGTACGCCCTGAAGCTAGAACTCAAACTCAACAATGCTGAACGTACCCTCATGGCGCG
>NZ_JBGJZU010000058.1:0-41101 GCF_041354475.1 Microcoleus sp. | reverse complement strand
TTACTTACAATCTATTCTAACTCAACTTTTCAATCAGTTAGAGCGGGAAATATTGAAGGCGGTTGAAACCGCAGCCACTTTCCTCCCCATGTCTAAAGCCAGGGGCTTCTCGCTCGTTTTTTGGTGAAACCTTAGAAACCGTTGCGTCCCCAAATGACCATTGAGATTGAGAAGGAGAACAGAACTAGCACCGAAACCCAACCGAGTGACAAAATATCCATAGCTATTTAACAAACTGTACAAAATGACTCCAAACCTTATGATAAGTCAATTTGAGCCATTTTTGAAATGAGGGGCCTGTGAAGGATTTGTCGAATTTTAGTGCTGCTGAACGGGTGGAATCTTTGAAAGCAGGCGCTGTTGCTGCTTTTGGGATGTTTTGGGGTTTTGGGGCGATCGCCCTGATCAATAGCTTGATTCTAGTCCCTAGGTTTGATTTTCTGGCGGGATTAGAGGTAGGGGCGATCGACCTCAATTTTGCTTTTAAAGGGTCGATCGCCCTTTTGGCTGGTTTTCTATTCGGCGTCACTTACCGCTATGCCCTTCGCACTGATACTAACCCGCAGCTAAAATCCGGTGTGGTTTTGGCTTTTGGGCTGGTGCGGGCTTTTGGACAGTTGGATGCGGGATGGTTTTTTGAGGCGGGGAAATTGCCTGTGGTACAGGAGTTATTGCCCTTTGTGGTTGCGAGTGTTGAGAGTGTGGTATTATTTGCGATCGCCGGTTTTGTGTTAGATTGGTCGATCGGGCGATCGTACATTAAGCCTTTTGATTCTTAAATGCGATCGAATTTTACTCACATCTTGCACCATTTTTATGAACAGGCTCTCCGGCCTGTTCCACAAGAGTTTAATCTTTTGGTGAGGTGGGCTTCTGGCCGGCCCTTACAGACTTAACACTTCAAATTCTGGACTACCATAAACCATTTGTTTATCTACAGCCGACAAAACCTGATTATTAGCAACATCAGACACCAAGCATTGGCAAACTAACTGCGCTACATCAGCGCGATGAATTGTGCCAGCAACTCGACAATCTTCTGTTAAAACACCATTGCCCGTGGCAGGTTCCGATTTCAGTCCGCCCGGACGAATCACAGTATAAATCATCCCACTTGCTATCAAGTGATTTTCGGCTTTTTCCTTCTCAATTAACACTGGGGCCAAGGTTTCTAAAGCTTGGGGTGGCAAAGCACCGGCACTGTTACCGCTACCGATGGAAGAAACTAAAATAAACTTTTTTACTCCTGCTTTGACAGCCGCATCAATCAAGTTTTTGTTTCCTAAATAATCGGCTCTTTCTCCATCTTTTGGCAAGCCGCCGATGGTGCTGATTACGGCATCAATTGGTGCGCTACCAGTCATGGCTGCATCCACAGCCTCCGCGTCTAAAGCATCGCCCCTAGTGATTTTGATGCCCATTGCTGCTAATTCTGGGCGGGTTTCGGGCGATCGCAAAAATGCAGTTACTTCAATATTTTGTGCTGTCAAACATTTGGCAATTTCTTTACCGACACCCCGGCTAGCACCGGCTAAAAAAATGTGGAGTGGATCTGTCATAGGAATTTTGTTTTAATTTGTTGTGGGCGATCGACTGTTGTGGGCGATCGACTGTTGTGGGCGATCGACCTCAAGATCTCAACTGAGTTCTATAAAGCATACCTTAAAAAAGGCGGGAAAAGAAGGGACGAGAGTTGAATGGGTGGCCCGATGCGATCGCCCTTTGTGACTGATTCCCAAAAGGCGATCGGCATTTCAATTACTGCCCAAACTGGATAGTTGATTGTTTTAGCCAGCATCGACAGTAATTTACGAATAGTTTCGGGCAGTAATTATAGAAAAAATTTCCTAAGCTAATTCCGGTGAAATTAGCCTAATGATTTAGATTTGCGTTTAAGCAACACGCCAACTAAAAAAGCAGCGGAAGTTACTATACCAGCAATTTCTGAAGGTTCGGGAACCGCTTCAGCACCATCAATCCCCCGCATCTTAAAAGAGAATATATCCCGATTAGATTCTAACTTAATCGGGAATGCTACAGGGTTTGTTGGGTCGATGGCTGCATCGATACCAGTGACGCTAAACTCAGAGACACCGTAACCGAGTAAAGCCACAAAATCTACTACTTCATTAGGCTTGAATTTGCCAATTTCTTTGCCTCCAACTAAGACGGAAAAAAGTTCGTCAGCATCAATACCGCTAGGCAAACCCAGAATTTTGGTAAATAATGAAGATTCCTGCGGGTAGGGAGTAACAGAGATTGGACTACCGCCGGCTACACCTCCACCACCGCTATCAGCCACATTATCGCCTATTTTGAAAGTAAAACCAGCAGAGGTTGGCGGATCGAACCAGAGACGATTTGCCACATTATTAAAACTATGCCAACCATCCTCAAAACTATCAGGTAACAAGGGATTTCGTTGAGAAGTACCGGAAATCGGATTCAGCAGAAAACCATGCTGTTTCCCGGTCGCACTGTTAATACCTTGACCTACCATTTGTCCGAGATCGTTAATGCCGTTTATTTGTTGTAAAAACCAGCCAGAATCTTTAGCAATCAGGCTATTTACATCAGCCATATTGCCATCTTCCCAGATAAAACCATGAGCAAGTCCACCATTGCCAGTAGTGTTACCAAAACCGACTACTTGACCTTTATTGTTAATATCAACCGCAGCAGTTTTATTGCCACCGAGAGTGCCCAAATCTGTAACTTGACCGTTAGACCACAAAGTAGCGCGCTCTTGCTGAGTGATATTATTTGACGAATAGCCGATCGCCTGTCCAACATCATTGATATCATAAGCTGTACTGCCGTTATATCCTGGAAGAGTTCCCAGGTCAATCATGTTGCCATTTTTCCACTGGAAAGCATGAGTTATACCTAAAGCAAGGCCCGAATAACCAACTACTTGCCCTCGGTTATTGATACCCTGAGCTCCTCCATTGAAACCAAGAGTACCGAGATCGATCATCTTGCCGTTTTGCCACAAAAAGGGATTAAATTTCTCTGGTGTAGTCCTAAACCAACCAACTATTTGTCCAGCCTCATTGATGTCACTAGCCAGACTGCTGATACCACCAAGATAACCGAGGTCAGTCCTTTGACCGTTTTCCCAGACGTAGGCATTATCTATCCAATTTTCACCCAGATAACGACCTACAACTTGACCAGAATTATTGATTTGGTAAGCCCAAGTGCTATCTTTAACCTCAGTCAACTGACCCTGGTCCCATATCCAACCAACACCTTTCTGACCAACTACGACTTGTCCGAAATTGTTGATACCACTGGCATTACCTTCACCGAGGTCGGTAATGGTATAGGAAGCGAAACCAGTATGCAAACTGGCGGCATTTACAGGTTTAATAGCGGTAAATCCCAATATCGTGAAAGCAGCCAGCGACAGAGAACTTTGAACAAATTTGCTCAAGGGAGCTTGTTGAAACATTTTGTTGATTTTTTTCATGTGCACCTCTGTATTCCAATCTCTAATTTACCTTGGAACCGTGTAATTACAAGGTATTGCCGTGTCCTACCATTGATTTATGTGCCAAGGGCGATCGCCATTTCTTGAGAAAAAGGAGGAAAGGGCGATCGCCCGTCGCACTGAAAAACCAACCGTCACTTATCTATCTGGAAGGAGGCGCTAGTTTTATGCAGAATGTAGCCTAATCTTCACAAAACTTTACAAATCGGAGATTTGAGTCGGGAGAAATTGACTCAGGAAGCCAAACAATATGATGCAGAAAGAAGCGGAATTTTAGAGGGGTATGGATTGAGGGTTGTCAGGTTTACGAATGTTGAGGTGTTGCAGAGTTTTGAGGGGGTTTGTGGGGAGTTGTTGGGTTGGATTGAGGGTGATTTTTGAGGCCTGATCCCCCCTAACCCCCCTTAAGAAGGGGGGGACATGAGGGGAGGGGAGTTGAATGGGTGGCCCGATGCGATCGCGCCATCTTCCCGCAGCCAAAAATGTTGAATAACAAAAAAGGCATCTAAGGGTGATGTATATTGAATGGTCTGTTTACGCATGGGCTTCTTTCCTGTGCAATGGATTTATTTTGGTACTGATATTTGTAATTGTTGACATTTTAGCAAATCTATCTGCGTAATGGGATTTGATGATTGATGAGAACAGAAAGGGCGATCGCACGTTTTGACTTATTCCAAAAGGGCGATCGACCTAGTTGTCAAGTAGACATGATTGGGGATAAACTAATTCTGAAACTATTCCCTAAATATCGCCCCTTCCCCCAAAATTTCAATGCACATCCAGTCCCCCCCTTCTTAAGGGGGGCTAGGGGGGATCAATCCGAGACTAAACGACCCAACCATAAACTTCAACCAACATCCAGTCCCCCCTTAATAAGGAGCACCAGGAAAACCATGCCTTTATTAAAAGACTCCAACTTCCACCTACCATACAACCCAAAACTCATCCCCATCGCCAAACAACTGCGAAAAAATCCAACTCCATCCGAAAAAAAACTGTGGCAAAATTTTCTGATAAATTTCCCTTCGCGAGTTCTGAGACAGCGCCCCATCGACAATTTTATCGTAGATTTTTATTGTGCGGCATTACTGTTAGTAATTGAGATTGATGGCGAGAGTCATTTTACGGAACACGGGAAACTATATGATGCAGAAAGAACCGGGATTTTAGAGAGGTATGGATTGAAAGTTGTTAGGTTTACGAATGTTGAGGTGTTGCAGAGTTTTGAAGGGGTTTGTGGGGAGTTGTTGGGTTTGATTGAGCGTGATTGTTGAGGCCAGATCCCCCCTAGCCCCCCTTAAGAAGGGGGGGACATGAGGGGAGGGGAGTTGAATGGGTGGCCCGATGCGATCGCACTTTTCGACTAATTCCAAAAGGGCGATCGCACTGATTGAGTAAAATCTAGCTGGTAAAAGGCGATGCGGATGTCTGTGGCTTTCAATCCTTCAATGAATGCCCAAAGTAAAGCTTTGTGACCACCGCGAAAGCGATCGTACATGATAAAATCAATCCGAGCATCTCAATTAACGTAAATTATGGCAAAGTTTCCCCCCGATATTACGGAAATAGTGAATAGACTTAAACAACAGTCTTTGGGTATTGTTGACGGAGTGACAGCCGCAGAATTAGCTTTATTTGAGCTTTTTGGCGAAACAGAACAGACGTTGCCATTTTTTGATGAATTAATGACGGTATTGGAAGATGCTGAGGCTTCTTATATGCAGTTATCCAGATTGGGGCTAAATATTGCTCGCTCTCAACCTGATGCGCCGCCAGATATGCTAGAGTTGATGAATCGAGCCATAGTCCGTACCCAAACCAGGATTCCGGCGTGGGAGCGAAGTTTAGAAGAAGTTAAGTTAGAGTGGAATTTACCATGAGCAAGCAGCCGCGAATTCCCGATCCAGAAACGGCTAAGAGACTTTTGGCTAATCTGCGTCGGACTCATTTAGAAATGGAACAGTTCAATTTAGAACTAGCAGAAATTAATGCCAGATTGGAAGAAGTTAACCGACACAAACGGCTGTCACGGTTAGATAAATTACTGAATAATTATTAGTCGATTGCGTTTCTTCCCAAAAACCTTTTCACAAAAACGATGGCCATTCCTATCTCCCGAAAGCGATCGCACTTTTTGACTAATTCCAAAAGGGCGATTCCCTACGGGATAGCTCCGCTTCACGACCTTGTAGTTTATCAAGGCTAAGCAGCCATCGGGCAAAGGCTCAGAGTTGAACAATCAACTTTAATTCTCGGTCGCAGTTCAACTTGAACTAAAGTTTTGAATTCTTCATTTTTGGGGGCAACTAAAAATTCTAATTTACCGTTAATATAATCATTAATTTCAATAAAGTTCACGAGTTCAAAACACATAATACCTACAGTGGCATCGGCTATCTTTAATTCAATTTGAACTGATTTTTGAATGATATTCATTCCAAATTTGAGGGTGACACCTAATGAATCTGTCACTTCATAACACCAATAGCCATCGGAGGGTTGGGAATCTTTTGGTTCTTCACAAAATAATTCTAGAAAAGCTAGTTCATCAAATCCCTCATGTAAATTGATTTTTGCCATTTTCTTACCTAAGATATTGAGTTATTTTCCATAGATTATAGCACTGAGAAAGCGGCGAGTTCCATCGGGCAAGACTTCCCATGAACTTTGGACTTGGGCGAATTTTCCGGTTATGCCCGGTAACAGCGAATCTCTAAGCTCTGTATCTATTGTACCCTCTTCTCCTGTAGTGTGGTTTGTATAAATATTAATAAATCGCTCAACAATATTACTTTCTTCTTGGACTGCTTGTTCTAGATGAGTTTGAATAAATTGACGAGATTCTGAATCGTCATCAAATCCCAAGCGATTTAGTTGTTGTCTATTTTGTACCGCTCTTTTTGAGTTATGAGCGTCTGGCTTTATGTTGACATTGAATAAGTAATTGAGCTTGCGATCGTTAATGATGCAGGGTGTTTTTGCGTCGGTGGGTCGATCGGATTGTGTCAATGGCTGATTTTTAAAATATAGATTTTGGGAATTGTAGGATTATATCATTTTGGCAGTTTTTTCATCCTACAGCACGATCGCACTCACAGCCCCAAAAAGCGATATCCCTTTCCATATCCCCAAAAAGTGAGCACCATTTTTAACTAATGCTAAAGGGGCGATCGCCCTTTTTGACTTATTCCAAAGGGAAGATCCCCTCCATCGAGAAGAAGGAGTAAAGGGCGATCGCTAATCTGCGCTTACAAGCAAGGCGATCGTGCTATAGTTGGCTAAAGTTCCTGATGTTGAGCCAGAGGAGGCAGAGGAATCTGCGCGATGATCTGCTAATCTCAACGATGCTATAATAGATAGGAGTTACGCATGACCTCAATTAGTATGTTTTTATAGGTAAATGAGATGAACGCTAAAGAATTACTCCTTAAGGAAGTAGAGAATATTCCAGAATTTATATTAGAAGAAGTTTGGAATTTCCTGCAATTCCTCAAATTAAAATACAATAAAGATAAGTTAGAAGCAAGCCTGCTCAGTGAATCTTCTTTGGAAAAAGACTGGTTAAAGTTAGAGGAGGATGAAGCATGGCAGAATTTGTAAAAGGTGATGTAGTAGTTGTTCCATTCCCATTTTCAGATTTAACACAAGCCAAGCGCCGACCCGCTTTAGTAATAGCAACTTTGGCAGGAGACGATCTAATTCTTTGTCAAATTACTAGCCAGAATATCGCCGATCGCTATGCTATTACCCTTCAAAGTAGTGATTTTAGCGAGGGTGGACTTAACCAAACTAGCAACATTAGACCTAATAGGTTGTTTACTGCCGATCGAGGAATTATACTTTATAAAGCCGGTCAGCTTAAAACTGAGAAGTTAAACGAGGCGATCGCTAAGATTGTTGAAATTATTCAGCAGTAATTCTCTATTTTCAAGCCTTCCCTCTGCTTAAAATGCTGTTTGACTAGGTTGTGTAGTACGATCGCCCTTTTGGTCTGGAAAGGGCGATCGACCATCTGTAATCGCAAGCATCGCCCTTTTTGACTAATTCCAAAAGAGCGATCGACCTAATTGTCAAGTAAACATGATGTGAGATAAACTAATCCTGAAACTATCCCCTAAAAATATCGCCCCTCCACCAACAATTTCAATGCACATCTTGTCCCCCCCTTAAGAAGGGGGGTTAGGGGGGATCAATCCAAGACTAAACAACCCAACCATAAACTTAAACCAACATCCAGTCCCCCCCTTAAGAAGGGGGGTTAGGGGGGATCAATCCAAGACTAAACGACCCAACCATAAACTTCAACCAACATCCAGTCCCCCCTTAATAAGGATCACCAGGAAAACCATGCCTTTATTAAAAGACTCCAACTTCCACCTACCATACAACCCAAAACTCATCCCCATCGCCAAACAACTGCGAAAAAATCCAACTCCATCCGAAAAAAAAACTGTGGCAAAATTTTCTGATAAATTTCCCTTTGCGAGTTTTGAGACAGCGCCCGATCGACAATTTTATTGTAGACTTTTATTGTGCGGCTTTACTGTTAGTAATTGAGATTGATGGCGAGAGTCATTTTACGGAACAAGGGAAACTATATGATGCAGAAAGAACCGGGATTTTAGAGGGGTATGGATTGAAGGTTGTCAGGTTTACGAATGTTGAGGTGTTGCAGAGTTTTGAGGGGGTTTGTGGGGAGTTGTTGGGTTTGATTGAGCGTGATTGTTGAGGCCAGATCCCCCCTAGCCCCCCTTAAGAAGGGGGGGACATGAAGGGAGGGGAGTTGAATGGGTTGATTGATGCGATCGCACTTTTTGACTAATTCCAAAGGGGCGATCGCCTTTTATTTCCGCTTCCGAAATAAAGGGCGATGGCGAGATATTCAGTTTGTATTGCACTATTGCACCAGTGTATACTAGATTAGAGGGGTGTTTTGAGCTAGTTTATGCCACGCCTAGATATCTACCATAATGTCGTTAAAGCCGCTCTCATTAAAGACGGCTGGACAATTACTCACGATCCTTTCACTATTAGATTTGAAGACTTGACTGTTTACGCGGATCTAGGAGCCGAAAAATTAATTGCCGCCGAGAGGAGTGAGCGAAAAATTGCTGTTGAGGTGAAGGTATTTATCAGTCCTTCCCCAGTGACCGATCTCGAACGAGCCGTTGGACAATACTATCTGTATTCTAGTTTTATGGCGCGGCTGGAGCCCGATCGTACTCTATACCTTGCCATTCCGAAACGCACTTATGAAAACTTTTTTCAGCGTCCGTCGATTCAGGAATTTGTTAAAGAACGACAATTCCCTTTGATTGTTTTCAATCCTGACTTAGAGGAGATTGTACTATGGAAAAGTTGACTCAGTATCGATCGATCGCGCGAGAAGTAATCGACGAATATGCCCGCTACAAACCTAGTTCCGAGCAGAGCGATATGTCGGCGGTTTATGATCTGGATCGCGATCATTATTTACTGGTTAGTTTTGGATGGAATGGCGATCGGCGAGTTTACAGCACTATCCTGCATCTGCGAATTTTTGAGGGTAAACTCTGGATAGAACGAGATGAAACTGAGGAGGGCGTGACTCAGGATTTGCTGGATCGAGGGGTTTTTCAAAAAGATATTGTGCTGGCTTTTTACCATTATGAAGACCGGAAGTTGACTGATTTTGCAATTGCTTGAAATAAAAGGGCGATCGACCTTGGTTGAGAAAAAGGGGTAAAGGGCGATCGCCCTTTTTGACTTATTCCAAAAGGGCGATCGACTGTCATTGTGTCATTAGCTCGGCTATAATAGTCCTCGTATCATTGTTTAAAGAAGCTTTATGCCAGAAGTTGCACGATTTTACGGAATAATCATCAAAATTTTCTTTGGGGATCACCCACCTCCTCATTTTCACGCAGTTTACGGTGAGTACAATGCTTTGATCGGCATTGAGTCTTTAGAAATTATTGAAGGAGATTTACCGAATCGGGCTCAAAAGTTGGTAATTGAATGGGCTACGTTGTACCAGAAAGAACTGCTGGATATGTGGAATAGCCAAGAATTTAGTAAACTGCCACCATTAAAATAACTGGGATTTTTTTATGAAACCTGAGCGCATTGTTTCTGCTAAAGCTATGGACGATCGCACCTTGATGGTAAAGTTTACCAATCTAGAAGTTAAAAAATACCACATCTCTAAGTTATTGGACAATCCGATGTATGCGACATTACGCAATCCTGGGTTTTTCAGAAGTTTTACAATTGAACCTGGTGGTTATGCACTGGTTTGGAATGACGAGATAGATATCAGTGAATATGAACTTTGGCAGAATGGAATCAGTTGCACGGATGAGGAAATTGAGCGATATATTGAATCTATTCATCAGGTTGTTCACTGAGAAATAATACTTGACTATTCTGATCGCTCGCACTTTTTGACTAATTCCAAAAGGGCGATCGACCTTTCGATGAAAAAAAGAGCGATCAACCTTTCCATGAAAAAAAGGGCGATCGCCCTTCTCCCTAATTCACAAGATAATCACTCAGAGTTTTTAGTAAGCGTTGATGTCGCTCTGATGAAATAGCTCCAATAGAACCGATAATTTGATTGCGAGGCAATACAGCAAGGAAACCTAACCGAATCAACGATTGAGACCGCACCGCCGCTGGTAGCAAAGTCTGAGTCAGAGGGGGAAATAATATCGTCAAAACCTGGAACCTGTTGATTTAGTTGGGTACTAACACCACACACTAAAAAATCTCTATAAGGTGGGAGTTCCCTCAGAAGGATGGCTGGACGATTTTTAGTTGTCCCGTCAGCTTGAGGAATTGGGGTGAGAACAACATCAGCTTCCTGCATAGTCAGGATTTAGTGTTTTAATTGCATTGGTCGGGTAATAATCGTCCTGACTGTAAGCATTGTTTAGTTGATGCCTTGACAACCACAACCAGGCTTCGCGTTCTGCTAATTGTTCCGGGAGGACTGTGACAATTAGTTTTATGTTTGGTTCAAGCTTATAGGGTTCATCTAGCTGAATAGATTGCCCATCAAAATGTGCTGACAAAGAAATAAGCTTCATGGCTTGGATATCTTGAAGGCGAGTGCTTTTACTAAGTTTATCATATTTTGACGTTCTAGGGACACAGGCTTTGACCCGTTTCTCTACGATTAATTTGCTCCATTCCTTAGAAAAACGATCGCCCCTCCTCGAACCAAAAAGCGAGATTCCTCGATCGAGAAAAGCGATCGACCTTTCCATCCCACTCATAGCGATCGCCCCTGTCCATCGACAAGACCGATCGCCCTTGCCATATAGCCAAAAATAGCCAAAAAGCGATCGCCCTTTGTGACTTATTCCAAAAGGGCGATCGCTTATCTGCGCTTACAAGTAAGGCGATCCTGCTATAATTGGCTAAAGTTCCTGATTTTCAGCCACAGAAGGCAGAGGAATCTGTGCGATGAGCTGCTAATCTCAACGATGCTATAATAGATAGGAGTTACGGATGACATCAATTAGTATGTTTTTATAGGTAAATGAGATGAACGCTAAAGAATTACTCATTAAGGAAGTAGAAAATATTCCAGAATTTATCTTAGAAGAAGTTTGGACTTTTCTGCAATTTCTCAAATTGAAATACAATAAAGATAAGTTAGAAGCAAGCCTGCTCAGTGAATCTTCTTTAGAAAAAGACTGGTTAAAGTTAGAAGAGGATGAAGCGTGGCAGAATTTGTAAAAGGTGATGTGGTAGTTGTTCCATTCCCATTTTCCGATTTAACACAAGCCAAGCGCCGACCCGCTCTAGTAGTAGCAACTTTGGCAGGAGACGATCTAATTCTTTGTCAGATTACTAGCCAGAGAATTGCCGATCGCTATGCTATCACCCTTCAAAGTAGTGATTTTCGTGAGGGTGGACTTAACCAAACTAGCAACATTAGACCTAATCGCTTGTTTACCGCAGATCGAGAAATTATACTTTATAAAGCCGGTCAGATTAAAACTGAGAAGTTAAACGAGGCGATCGCTAAGATTGTTGAAATTATTCAGCAGTAATTCTCTATTGTCAAGCTTTCCCTCTGCTCAAAATGCTGTTTAACTAGATTGTGTTGTGCGATCGACCTTTCCATACCAAAAAGGCGATCGCACATTTTGACTCCTTCCAAAAGGGCGATCGCAGCTCTTACCTCAGTATCTCTATTACTTCTCTCAGAACTTGAGTGATTTCAGGTTTATCAGAAGCAATTACGTCATCTGGTAAGTGTTTGTGATAGGGGAAGTTAGGTAGATTGGGAAAATGAGGTGTGCTGTCATAGCGAAAAATAAGTTGATTTTGTTCATTCTGAAAGTGATAGCGGTAATCAAGAAATTCTAATTGATTATCTGTAACTACGACCGCTTCATTGATTTCTAGCAGGTATGTTTGATTAAAACGTAATCGAATTCGTAGATTAGCCCGTTTTGGGGTTAAAATTTCTTCCTCATAGCGTTCGACATAAACATTGCTGCATTGTTGAATGGCTTGCTCGACTCGATCGAGGTAATCAGATAAAATATTAGGCAGCATAATTCAGTCGTTGCGCTAGTTCCTGATGCAAAACCAGGTAATGTCGATAGTCATTTGCCCATTCTATAAATAGGGCGTCATCTGATAATAATCCCTGATTGTATTGGTTGAAAAATTCTTCTGAGTCAATTTTTTGCTGCTTCTCATACAAGCTGAGTCGCTTGGCAACGGCAACTAATGCATCTAAGGGTGATGTATATTGAATGGTCTGTTTACGCATCGGCTTCTTAGCTCTGTAATGGATTTATTTTGGTACTGATATTTGTAATTGTTGACATTTTAGCAAATCTATCTGTGTAATGGCATTTATTTGATGATTGATGAGAACAGAAAAAGCGATCGCACATTTTGACTAATTCCAAAAGGGCGATCGCAGGTTTGGCATTTGGTATAGATGAAGGGCGATCGCGCTTCCCTGCAAAAACATTCGTAACCAAAAGGGCGATCGGGCCGACGTTGAGTTGAGGAGATAGAGCGCCGTTTTTTGAGAAAGAGAAGGAAAGGGCGATCGCGATTTGCTGTTTAGTTTTCGCTGGCATGGCGATCGCAACAACATCGCAAGCATGATGTAGTTGCACCCTGGTCAACCAAAACATGATCTGAGATGATGGAACGTATTTGCTCAGTTGAAATGAATCCTCGTGCAGCAGCAGACTGGTTGGCACGGTTGGTAACGGTCAGCGTTGTTAAAACTTTACCGATTGATTTGTCGGAAGTTGCGTACATCGCGATCGAGCATCCGAGTCCGCCTGGGGGTTCAGAAACCGGGTTTTTGCACAAGATATCGGTTGAGAGGCAAAGGTTATCTAAAAAACCCGGTTTCTTTTGTTTGGGCAAAGGGCGATCGATCTTCTCCATCCCCAAAAAGCGATCAAACTATATCTAGCTCCAACCGTTTGATTGAAACCAACTGGCATAATTTAGTACATCCTTGGAGTAGTGCCCGTCGCCCGGTACATTAGAGTCTATATCCTTAATATCAAATCCAGCTTTAATAGCTTTTAACACATTACCCTCCCCTGCGTTATAAGCTGATATTGCAGCTCGTAAAAGGTCTGCGCCTTTAAGGGTTGTGTATTGTTCAATAGAGTTCATTTTTTGTTTAAGAACCTTAGCACCCTCTAATATATTCGCTTCTGCATCTCGCCAATTTCCCGTTTTGGCAAAAGGGCTGGATTCATAATCAATTTGCATTAACCCTCGACCAAAACCAAGACCGTCTGGAGGCAAGTATATGCGCGGTGGTTTTCGTGGTGTATAATCACCCGTTCCTCCGGGTCCTGGCTTATCTAATAGTGTAGATGTTCCCCATGCACTTTCTTTCGAGCCAAATCCTGCAATTATGGAAGGTGAAAAACCATATTCTTTTGCTGCTTTTTCAATAAAAGAACGATATTTTTCTGCCTCGCTGGCTCCTGGAGGTGCTTGGTCAGAAGACTTAGAAGGAGGCTGAACTTTGAAACTTTCTAGCAGAGCACCATTCAAGTCAATATTCTTTTCCCAAATCCATCGTTCTTCTGAATCTACAATTCTAAACCATTTTCTACCTGTGTTATCAACAGTCCAACCACCAAAAGTGAGCTTTTCTCCATTTTTAAACACAACATTTAAGGGACTATTACCTACGTCAGTAGGCATATTTCTGACTCGAGGAGCGTCATTATTTACCGTGCCAGTGAAAGTTAATTTTTGTAACTCTGTCTCTTTCTGTTGTAATGCCGTGCGCTTTTGATTTGCCTGTACCTCCGCATCTGTTTTTTGCGAATTCCAATAATCAATGTTTTCCTGATCCCACTTTTGCTGACCTTTTGCTTGTTTAATAATTTCGTCTAGTTGAGATATTTCTTGTCTATTATCAGAGTTAAACCACCAGAACCAGTCTTCCTTAATTTTCTTAATCCTGTCTTCTTTGGTTGTAATCAAACTAGAAAGGTCTGTTTTTTCTTTTCCCAATACATCAATAAAATTCTTGCTTTCAGTGATTCTCGCAGTTTGTTTTTTGATTTCTTTTTGAATGTCTGAAATCTCCTTTTGAAGTTGCTGTATGTAGTTAGGATCAGCAGCACCAGTGCGAATTGTATTGCCTTTTCCACTAACAGGTGTAGGCGTAGAAGACGGGGAAGTTGGCGAAACCGATCGCCCTTTTGTCTCATAAACAGTCACTTGCTGACCATTCCAGATCATAATCGCCCGTTCAAACTCCTGACGGAAAACACCACCCCCCTGATCCTGCATACCAGTAATAGCAGCCCCCACTTGCGGATACAAACTAGCAGCATACAAGAACTTCTGACGCACATCATCTGTAGGACTCGATGCAGTTGCAGGCTTTGTTGCCGCTCCCCAGATCAGACCGTTGCTAGAGACTGTACCGACAACAGTTGCTTTAGCCGTGTTCGGGTCAATTGCTAGTTTCCGGCGATCGGAAGTATAAGCTGTCAGTTGCCCATTCTCCCAGCTCAAACCATACACTTCCAGCAAACCCAAATCGCCTACATAGCGCGAATTACCCGTCGCCAAATTGAAAGCAACCAGGCGATCGAAATACTCAAAAACCTAGCGGAGAAAACTGAAAAATATAAATTTGCGATCGATTCAAGACAACTCAATAAAAACACCCACTTTGACTGACTTCTCTTGTCCCCCCCTTCTTAAGGGGGGCTAGGGGGGATCTAGTTTCAGCCTGAAACCCACGGTCTCTCTGCTTGATCCGAAAGTCTAGATCCCCCTAAATCCCCCTTAAGAAGGGGGACTTTGAGTGAACTCTGTTGTTCTCCCAGATGTTTTAGGAGACGAGTGAAACTCTTGTCCCCCCCTTCTTAAGGGGGGCTAGGGGGGATCGAGTTTCCGCCTAAAATGGGTAATTTCTAAATTGGGCCGATGACTTTTTCCAGCTTCAGTCCATCCGTTACATCCGTTACAAAATCCGTTGCCGAACTTCTTCCTTCTTCCAAACCATGCAACTCAAATCAGCGGTGCAGTGGATATCTCATCCCGACGGTCATTGGATACTTCGCAATCCCGAAGACATTACCTGTCTGCAAATTGACAACTTTGATAAACAGGTAATTTTGCTACTAAATCAACAGCCACTAACTAACATTCTAGCCGAATACGACCTAGATTTAGAAGATGTGCAAAATCTCTTAAAAGACTTAGCACAAGCAGGAATGCTAGAAGGAACCAAGCCACCAAAAGCCAAATTCAACCTGCTATCCTTCACAATTCCCCTAGTCAATCCCGATGTTTGGTTATCGCGGCACATCGACAAAATCCGCTGGATTTGGACGTGGCAATTTGGCTTTTTTCTATGCGCTTTCATCTCTTCCTCCGTAGCAGTATGGTTAGCTTCCGCTGGGGAAGTCGCCACCTCGCACCAGCAGTTATTGGCAGCCGGAAAAATTGAAAATATAATCCAAGTTGTCTTGCTGACAATGCTAGTAATAGCTTTGCACGAACTCGGTCACGCTTTCACGCTCAAACACTACGGCGGTATAGTTAAAGAAATCGGATTGTTGTTTATGTGTCTCATCCCCGGATGCTATACAGATACAACCGACCAATACAGTTTAATCCGGCGGAAACAGCGAGTTTTAGTAGTAGGGGCAGGAGTATTAATTCAAGTAACAATTTGGGCAATTGCTGTTTGGATGTGGCTGTTTTCTCAGTCCAATCCAGTTTGGCATCAAATTAGTTATTTGTTGATGGTGGCGGCATTGCTGACAGTGGCAATTAACTTGAATCCCTTGAATAGATTTGACGGTTATTATTTGTTAGTGGCTGCAACAGGGATTAACAATCTGCGACAAAGGTCTTTTGATTTTTATGTAGATTTGTTGCGGAGGCAGGAGATTGAAGAAGCAGTAGAAACACGATGGGTTTTGGCGGCTTATGCGCCTTTGAGTATACTTTATACTGTTTGGGCTTTTAGTTACTTAATGACTTTGATGGGAAATTGGGCTTTGTTAAATGTTCCGAGTTTTTAACCGCAGATTAACGCGGATGAAATGCAACTTGATTATTAGGGGTTTACTGAAATGAATGTTTATCAAAAGTTGGGAATTGTTGGCGGAAGTGTGAGTTTTGCAGTTGTCAGTCAATGTTTTTCTGTACAAGCTGCTACTCTTACTCAAACTTATACTGTGGATCTGGGTTCGCAGCCGTTAAATAGCAGCACGAATGTGGTTTTGCCCAAGTTTAATTCAATGTTGGGAACGCTATTAAAAGCTTATGTTACGGTTAAGTCTACTGTTAATAATAGTGTGACTATTACTCCTTTGACTGGAGATTTTACAGGGACGGCGACGACGAATGCAAGCATTGCTGTGAATATTCCGCTGCTCAAAGTTGACCCTATTTTGACTTTGAGTGTGTTAGCAAGTCCGCCGGAAACTAAGATTGCTAATGGGGGTACGGGAACTGTTAGTGGTTCGGCTTCAGGTTCGGTGTTGAAAAGTTATGATTCCCAGCAGTCTTTGAGTGCTTTAAGTGGATGTGATGGTGATACTTTTATCGCTGGTTTGATGACTACGGGTTTGACTAAGATTCAGGGGAATCCTGTTATAGGTAGTTTTGGAGGTTTAGTGTCGGCTAATACTACACTCACTGGAGTTTATGAGTATGAACCTCATGCTAATGCTGCTGTACCGGAACCGATGACTGCTGTTGGTACGTTTCTGGCGGCTGGCATGGGTTTGTGGTGGAAGAGAAGGGCTTCAAAAAATATATAACATCGTGTCTGGCATACTTGTTCTTGGTGACGCACCCTACAGCTTGTTGAGCTTTTTATGCAGATTCTGGGGTATTGTTACATAAGTTTATATTGGAGTTGCCCGATCGCCCTTCCTGTGCCATCTACACCCAGTTAACAGAGGTGGTAATTTTCCTGAAAACAGTTGTGGGGTGCGCACTTCTAGCCCGCCCACAGATGCTATGTAAATACAAAAAATCTTAGTGGCGCTTCGGTATTTAAGAGGCTGCAACCCCGATCGCCACAATCCATCGCCCCAGACAATCCCTTATCCCTTACAATAAACAGGCAATGATTATATTTTGAGTTATCCTGTGAGTCCTACTGCCGAAGTCAGCAATAACCTGAATGCGGGTGCTCTGCCAACTGTTACCGCCCCCCGCCGCGCTGTTTTTCCCTTTACCGCCATTGTGGGCCAAGAGGAGATGAAACTGGCACTGCTGTTGAATGTCATCGATCCGAAAATTGGTGGGGTGATGATCATGGGCGATCGCGGTACTGGCAAATCTACCACAATCCGCGCCCTCGCGGACTTGCTGCCGGAAATTGAGGTGGTAGCAGACGATCCTTTTAATAGTCATCCCAGCGATCCAGATTTGATGAGTGATGAGGTGCGCGATTCCCTATGGGATAGCTCCGCTTCACGCACTTTAGCTCAAACTGACATCAAAATCGCCCACAAAAAAGTCCAAATGGTAGATTTACCCTTGGGCGCGACCGAAGACCGAGTTTGCGGTACGATCGACATTGAAAAAGCTTTGTCCGAAGGTGTAAAAGCTTTTGAACCAGGCCTTTTAGCTAAAGCCAATCGTGGCATTCTTTACGTCGATGAAGTCAATTTGCTCGACGATCATTTAGTCGATGTTTTGCTTGACTCCGCCGCCAGCGGTTGGAATACTGTGGAAAGAGAAGGCATTTCGATCCGCCACCCAGCTAAGTTTATTCTAATTGGTTCCGGCAACCCAGAAGAAGGAGAATTGCGGCCGCAATTGCTGGATAGATTCGGGATGCACGCCGAAATTCGGACTGTCAAAGACCCGAATTTAAGAGTAGAAATTGTCGAACAGCGATCGAGTTTTGACCAAAATCCAGCGGAGTTTCTCTCTCAATATCAACACCAACAAGATGATATGCAACAGAAGTTGGTGGAAGCCCAAGAAAGGTTGAAGTCGGTAAAGCTCGATCGCGATTTGCGAGTAAAAATCTCCCAGGTTTGCGCGGAATTGGACGTAGACGGACTACGCGGCGATTTGGTCACAAACCGGGCCGCCAAAGCTTTGACCGCCTTAGAATGCCGCACAGAGGTCACAGTGGACGATATTCGGCGGGTGATGACCTTGTGTTTGCGCCACCGATTGCGGAAAGATCCACTAGAATCAATTGATTCGGGTTCTAAAGTGACCAAAGTGTTCGATCGAGTATTCGGCCTAGAAACCAACTCATAATCAAGACTTCAGCCCTAAAATTAGAACAACATCTTAGTCCGCGCAGGCGGACTTTGTTTGTGTAGCCCCGAATTATATTCGGTGGGGTCAATCGATTTTAGATTGTAGATTTTATATAAAATCCGTTGACATCGGAATTATTAATCTCTCTCTTCTCTTCCTTCGCGTCCTTTGCGCCTTCGTGGTTAAATCATTCCGATACAACCGGAATTGATATTAAATTCCAGAATACGACCCCACTGATAAATACGGGAGTTTATGATGAGGATATGGAAACACGAATTTTAGGATTAGATCCGGGCTTAGCAAACCTCGGCTACGGCGCAATTTCTTGTCACATAGTCCCCGGAAAACAAGATGAAAACATCGTTTCCCTGATTGACTGTGGCGTAATTCAAACAACACCAAAACAAGAAATGGGACAGCGCCTCAAAACAATTTACGAAGATTTGCACTCCGTAATAGAACAGGTAAAACCCGATGTAGCCATAGCCGAAAAACTCTTCTTTTACAAAATGGGAAATACCATACTTGTAGCCCAAGCGCGGGGAGTTTTGACCCTAGTATTAGCCCAGTGTGGAGTACCATTGTTCGAGTTTACCCCAGCCCAAATTAAAAAAGCCTTAACTGGGCGCGGGAATGCTGATAAATCGGAAGTGCAAGAAGCCGTAGCGCGGGAGTTAGAATTAGGTTATATTCCGAAACCGGATGATGCTGCTGATGCTTTAGCCGTAGCTTTAACAGGTTGGTATGATGATGATATTTGTCCGAAAAAAATAGCATTACAAACTGCCAAAAGTTAATCTTATCTTCCTTCTGTACTGACTCTGACAGGAATTACCCACTTTTCAGACTAAATTCCTGACTAAGCAGTTATTGGGGAAATTTGCCTTCTCTAACTTCTAGGGAATAATCTTTCACAGCTTGAGTAATTGTCGATCGCAAATTGGCATAAGCTTTAGCAAAAGGCGGTTGTTTTTCCGAAAGCCCTAACAAATCGGAAGTAACTAACACTTGTCCGTCGCAGTGCGGGCCCGCCCCGATACCAATGGTGGGAATAGTTAATTTTTGAGTAATGCGATCGCCTAAATCAGCGGGAATATGCTCTAATACTATGGCAAATGCACCCGCTTCTTGAAGCGCGATCGACTCTTGCACAATTCTCTCTCCTGCTTCCACAGTTTTTCCCTGTTTTTTGTAGCCTAGTTGGTGTACAGACTGCGGGGTTAAACCGACGTGTCCCATCACCGGAATTCCGGCAGATGTCAGTTGCAAAATAGTTGCTATCATGGCTGGATACCCACCTTCTAATTTTACAGCTTGAGCGCCAGTTTCTTTCAAAACTCTGCCCGCTGAGTGCATGGCTTGCTGGACACTTTCTTGATAAGTTAAAAATGGCAAATCCACCACAATTAATGCTTCTTTCACACCGCGACGCACAGCTTTTGCGTGGTGTAGCATTTCATCAAGAGTTAGTGGTAGGGTTGTCTCATAGCCCAATATAGGCATTGCGAGGGAATCGCCGACGAGGATGATATCTACGCCGGCTAGATCTATGAGTTGGGCGATCGCATAATCATAGGCTGTCAGCGCCACAATTGGCCGCCTTTGTTGTTTCCATTGAATTAATTGATGAGTAGTGACTGACATTTTAGTGCAAAAATATAAAATCGCCGATGATTACTTATAATATCAAATCACTGTTATTTAACTTCTCTAGCAACTCTAAATCATTTGTAAAATTTCTCTGTTACCCCCTTAGTAGGGGCTGTGCCCCCGTGCCCGCCCTCTCGGTTAAGGGGGATCAGATTCTATGCAGCCTCATAAAAAATTGCTATAAGCTTAAAAATATTACCGATTAATAGCAAAAATGCTCTCTAAATATTGATTGTCGAAGCTTCTTCCATTCTTGTTTAGAAACATCGGCACGAGTTTTGTCACCCGATGGATCGCGGATAGTCCAAATGGTATCTGCAACCCGATCCTCTTCGAGGGCTCCGCTAACAAGCGATCGCCCATGATAACGATAGTCGAAATCCCAGAAAGCATCACCGGCACAATCTCCATATACACACCGCTGACAACTTCGATACCGACTTAATTGAGGGCAATTTAATTAGCATGATGAAACTTCATAAATGTTTATATGTTCGCGACAACCAGGCGACAAATCTTGTCTCACCCTTGGTTTTACCCTTTGTCTCACCATCCGTTTTTAGAACAAGAAGCTATTTGTCCTTTAGGTAACATTGTAGACAAACACCAATAATTTTTACCATCAAACACAACCCCTTTTTTGATATATTGTAACTCAGCGATGGGTTGCCAAGGTCGATCGATATCAGACTCGTCATAATATCGATAGCGTCCTCCCTTCACTTCCAAACCCTCATCTGTACCACCTAGCCAATAACGACCCTCTTCAATTATATTTGATGACGCTCTTTGTGGATTAGTATCCGTCTTTTTCTCAATCCACCAATTCCTAACGAAACGTTTTGTATTTTCCGCTCCCATAGTCGTAGCAACTACAACTAACAGTTCTTGTTTTTTATTAATAAACTCAAACCGACAAGGCCCCTCGCCAGTGCCAGAGCAATCCTTAATCTCTTCATATCCCAAATCAAATAGCTCCTTCACCGAAGGATTTCTCAGGTTACGGGGTGTACCCTGTAAGTATGGTTGCCACCCTTTTTTGATGAGGTTTTGACGGGCATTTTCGTAGGGCATACCTTTTTTTAGAGCTAATTCTTCAGGGGCGTTGGCATAATTTTCAAGACTGAATTGCTGTGGTATTTTGCTAGTTTCTAAAGCTTTCGCAGCAGATTCAGTACAGATTCCGAGTAAGGTTAGTAGTAATACCATTTGTCTAAAATTGTGCAACACTCTTCGACCCCCCCTAGCCCCCCCTTGCCAAGGGGGGGGACAAGAATACTGTTGCATTCTTTTTTTAAATTGGTATAACATTGCTATACTTTTTTTATTCATACAAATTTATCCTACCTAAGTGCTTTGCTGCGATTTAGTAATGCTAAATTATTTGGGAACTTCTTACTCCCTCCCCGCGAGTTCGGGGAGGGTTGGGGTGGGGTAAAAATATTTACGACTCATTAAGGATTTGTATAGCAGCGCATTTCAAATTCCACAATTAGAAATATACATATAGTATCGAATTGCTGACCATTCACTGATACTGATTTTATCGTTTTTGGGAATTGGCTGTCCAGTCCGTTGAGGATGGCGACTATAAAAAATTGTATCTGCAAGTAAATCGTAAGTTAGTTCGTAGGTTTCGCCGTTAATTGTGGTGAATTCCCATCCGATGTCTCCTGGGCCCGGAGTGTTGCAGACTTCTTGGGCGGGCTTAACTCGCGGATCGATCGCCTCGCGTAATTTTTGCCATTGACGGATATATTCGCGATCGCCCGTTTGCAGTTTCCGATTGTTTAACTGAGGATTAACCTTGTAGAATAGGAAATCTGTTAGTCGATCGACTGCTTGCTCTCGCGATTCAGCTTTGGCTAAAGTGGGGCTGATTAGGAGAAGGGCGATCGCCAGAGCACAAACCATGGAAAATCTGGACACAGGTTTAATCGACAGCAACTTGATTAGCATAGTTATAGCATGGGCCAGGGCGGGTTTACGAGATAGTTAGTTTT
Source organism: Microcoleus sp. (assembly GCF_041354475.1). Lineage (NCBI taxonomy): Bacteria > Bacillati > Cyanobacteriota > Cyanophyceae > Oscillatoriales > Microcoleaceae > Microcoleus > Microcoleus sp. The sequence goes on along the minus strand of NZ_JBGJZU010000058.1, from coordinate 19,201 downwards.
GCACAGAGATGGCTGGTAAAACCCGCCCCTACCACATCTAAAATCAGACAATAACGAAATTTCTTAATTTCAACCCCCGTTTCAACTGTAGATACTGTCTTAACCTGTCCAGACAGTATCTACGGGAACTTAACCTCGATCGTTCTTGGCAATTATCCAAATGGCGTGGATCATACCCGGAAACCAGAAAAAACAGGTGAGAACCAGGTTAATCCAAAAATCTATGCCAATCCCAACCGTCAGAAATACGCCCAGGGGGGGAAGAAAAATGGCAGCTAGTATGCGAATTAAATTGCCCATCTGAGTTACTCCAAACGACTTTTCTCTTTCAATTTAGCTTCACTGGCCGACAGAACCTTTCCCGAAAAATTTAGGCGGTGCTGCCATAGTGTAAACTTCGGTTTCCTCGGCGATTACTTTTCGTAAGTGACCGGCAACCTGCATTAATCCCAACAGTGTAATTCCGTCGAACATTCGGAACCCACCGATGGTTTTTTCGGCGAGTAATTTGTCCGTAACTTCGGGTTCGGGACGGGTGTTGATTTCCTGAGTTGAAGCTACAGCAAAACCCCAAGGAGCTCCGTAGGTAGAAATAAAGCTGGTGCAAGATTGAACGTTGGGGAAAACTGATTTCAGCGTATTCACAATCCGGGCGTGCATTTTCATTTCTGCTGGAGAAACAGGGCCTGCTTGTACTACAAAATATCCCGTAGGTGACAGGACGCGGCGAACTTTCTCGAAGTATTCTTTTGTAAACAACTGGAAAGAAGGGCCTTCTTCAATGGGATCGGACAAGTCAGAAATGACAACATCCCAATCGCTGTCACTGTTATCTAAATAGTCTAAAGCATCGCCGATTACTACTTCGCAACGAGGGTCATCAAAGGCATTTTGGTGCATTTCTGGTAGGTGTTCGCGACAAGCATCTACTACTTCGCCGTCGATATCAACCATCACTACTTTTTCAACACTTTTCCAGCGCAGCACTTCTCTAATAGTAGCTCCTTCACCGCCACCGAGAACCAGGACTTTTTTTGGTGAACCGTGCATAGTCATGGCTGGGTGGACTAGGGGTTCGTGGTACAAAAACTCGTCGCCTGTACAAGATTGCCATTTGCCATCCAAAACTAAGCCTTTGCCGTAGGTACCGGTTTCAACGACGTACATTTCTTGAAAGGCTGTTTTCTTGTAAGCAAGCACCCGCGTGATGCCGTGAACGTAGATATCCCAAGGGGTAATGTACTCGCTCATCCAAAAATCTGCACGAACTTCGCTACCTGACATCCAATACTCTCCCAGTGTAAATTACTTAAGTAGTAATTCATAGCACAAAATGGCGATCGGATGTAAGTGCGATCGACACAAACAGGTTATGTTGACAGTTGACAGTTGACAGTTGACGGTTGACAGTTGACAGTTGACAGTTGACAGTTGACAGTTGACAGTTGACGGTTAACTCTAATTTACTATTCCGATGCTAACGGATTTGATATCACTTGCTTGAAAACTGCTATATTAGCTAAATTTAATAGTTAATATTAATAGAAATTATGCACAAATAAGCTTAGAAAAAATGCCCAACTTCTTTAAAAAGTCGGGTATAAAACAGCGAAGTATTTTATGTTTTATTTTGAAAAATTGAGCGATAATGAAAACTCTCTTTGATCGAAAGCTATTTGGTCGGGGGCCCCAGATTCATTCCGAAACCAGGCTGACTGACGGGGCAATCTAAAATCTAAAATAGCATGACTGTGGCTCTTTCTAGTTTGGTGTGTAACGCTATGTCTACTGTCACTTTTGCTTTATCAACGCCCTCCGCTGCTGAGGCTGGGGCATTTTACGGCAGCAATCAACCGCCAAGTCGCCCCACCGTGCGGGCACAGTGGATCGAAGTTTTGGTAGACTTTCCTTTCAGGGGCGCGGGGGACCCCCCAGGGGAGGAAAACAAGTTATTTACCTATCGGTTGCCGGCGGAACTGACGGTGCAACCAGGAGATATTCTGAGTGTACCATTTGGCAGTCAACAGGTGGGGGCGATCGCCATTCGTTTTGTTTCTCAACTACCGCTAAACTTAGACCCCGCCAAGGTTAAAGATGTTGAAGATGTGGTCAGCACTGGATTTTTTGTTCCTACTTACTGGGAATTGCTCGAACGCACTTCTATCTATTATTGCACGCCTTTAATTCAAGTAATTAGAGCTTCCTTACCACCGGGATTGTTAAGCCGTTCTGTGCGTCGCATTCGGTTAGTTAAGGATGCTATTTCTCCAAATGCCGAAGTATTTCTAAATCCCGCAGCTAGTCAAATTTTACAATTATTGCAAGCTCAAAAAAACGGCGATTATACTTGGCAATACCTTCAGCGGCAAGTTAAGGGTGCTGGTGCTTATAGGGGATTGCGAGATTTATTAAAACGGGGTTGGGTAGAAAGTTATTTAGAACCTCCCAATCCTCCCAAACCCAAACTCAAACCCGCAGTCACATTAATTGTCAATGCTTTTGTGACGGATTTGACCCAGCGTCAACAAGAAGTCTTGGAGGTTTTGCGACGCGGTGGCGGTGAAATGTGGGTGAATGATTTATTAAAAATTTGCAGTGCTAGTTCCTCGGTTGTCAAAGCTTTGGAACAAAAAGGTAGCGTGGTAATTGACCAAAGAGAAGTGCTCAGGGGCGATCGCCCAATTCCCCAAATTCCCGACTCACCCAAAACTTTAACTGATTTTCAGGCTGAAGCTTTAGCATTTATTAACAGTTTTTCGGGATTTCGTCAAGTGCTGCTACATGGTGTGACAGGTTCTGGGAAAACTGAAGTGTACTTACAGGCGATCGCCCCAATCTTAGCTAGTGGCAAATCCGCTCTCGTACTCGTCCCAGAAATCGGCCTGACACCACAACTTACAGACAGATTCCGCGCCCGTTTTGGCGAGCAAATTTGCGTATATCACAGTGCCCTCTCCGACGGAGAACGTTACGATACATGGCGTCAGATGCTCACTGGAACCCCACAAATTGTCATCGGCACGCGATCGGCTATTTTTGCACCTTTACCTCAATTAGGCTTAATTATCCTCGATGAAGAACATGACACCAGCTTCAAACAAGAACAACCAGCCCCTTGCTACCACGCCCGCACCGTAGCCAAATGGCGGGCAGAATTAGAAAATTGTCCCCTAATTTTAGGTTCTGCTACCCCTGCTTTAGAGACTTTTTTCGCCACTCAAATTAATAATTACTCCTTGCCAACTATTCATTATTTATCATTGCCTGAACGTATTTATTCGCGCCCGATGCCACCGATTGAAATCGTTGATATGCGCCAAGAATTGCGGCAAGGAAATCGCTCAATTTTTAGTGTTTCTCTGCAAAATGCTCTGGAAGAATTGCAAGAAAGACAACAGCAAGGTATTCTGTTTATTCACAGAAGAGGACATAGTACCTTTGTCTCTTGTCGGAGTTGTGGCTATGTGATGGAATGCCCCAATTGTGATGTTTCGCTTTCTTATCACCAAATCGGTGAAGGGACATCAGAAATGTTGCGCTGTCACTACTGTAACCATACAGAAAGACACCCTCAAAATTGTCCAGAATGCAGGTCTCCTTACTTCAAAAATTTTGGCAGTGGTACTCAGCGAGTTGAACAGGAATTAACCAGATTGTTTCCCCAATTGCGGGCAATTCGGTTTGATAGTGATACGACTCGAAATAAGGGCGACCACCGGAGATTATTAACCCAATTTGCCCAGGGGGAAGCTGATATTTTGTTGGGAACACAAATGCTAACTAAAGGGTTGGATTTAGCTGGGGTAACATTGGTAGGGGTTGTTTCGGCTGATGGGTTGCTAAATTTGTCTGATTATCGGGCCAGCGAACGGGCATTTCAAACTTTAACTCAAGTGGCGGGGCGTGCTGGTAGAGGTGACGATCCGGGAAGGGTAATTATGCAAACTTATACTCCCGAACATCGGGTAATTCAAGCAGTTAGACGGCACGAATATGCAAGTTTTGTAGAAACAGAATTAGCAGCAAGGGCGGCCATGAATTATCCTCCTTCGGGGCGGCTGGTTTTGTTGCGATTAAGTAGTTTGGAGGCGGCGGAAGTTGCGGTGACGGCGGTACAATTGGCGTCTGTTTGTCAGGAGTATATTGAGGGATTGTCTTTACCGGGTTGTGAGTTGTTGGGGCCCGCACCGGCGGCGATTATGCGGGTGGCAAATCGTTATCGGTGGCAGATTTTGCTGAAGTTACCTTTGGATGAGTCGGTGGATTTGTCGGATTTGATCGGATTGCGCGATCGCATTCCTCGTTCTGTTAGTTTAACTATTGATGTCGATCCGTTGAATTTTGGTTGATTGCTTGGATGGGGGCGGGTTGATTTAGATTGTTTGTCAGTTTCCCCTATTTTTGGTAAAACCCGCCCCTACAAACAATCCTAGGCAAATATTGCAGGGTGGGGGCGGGTTGATTTAGATTGTTTGTCAGTTTCCCCTATTTTTGGTAAAACCCGCCCCTACAGCCAATCCTAGGCAGATATTGGACTGTCAACTGATAACTTTTTATTATAAGTCATATAAACAATATCTATCGTTCATTGTTGCACTTAATTGTCAAAAAACCTTTAAGATGATTTAGTTATTGCAATTAATTATCAAAAGCTAAACTAGCATTGGGGCTAAAACAGGAGAGAGATTAATGAATTTAAGTTTAAAAGTGCTGGCTGGTGCTAGCGCAGGATTGTTGCTGCTAGGGAGTTTGGCTGCGAATACCATGGGAATTGGGCAAAAGGCGATCGCCCAACAGACTCCCAAAGGCGATCGAGATTTGAGAGCACAAGCTCCAATAAATCGCATTAGAATTGTGTTTGCCAATCGTAGAGATGCCACAGATTTGCAAAACAAAGCTAATCAAGTAGCAGCCATACTCTCAAAAGCGATGGGAATTCCCGTCGAAGCAGTCATCGGCGACGAAACCGCAGCCGTCGAAGCTTTGAGAGCAAATAGAGCTGATGTAGCTTTTGTCGCAGGGCGCGCCGCCTTGAAAGCTGAGCAATTAGCCAAAGCACGGATGTATTTAGCCGAAGTTCGCAGCGATTATTCCGGCGGAAATACCTACGATTCTGTATTTGTCGTGCGTCAAGACAGCCCCCTACGCCCGAAAGGTAGTGCAAAGCAAACCCTAGAACAATTGAAAGGTAAAAAAATTGCTTTCACCTCTCGGACTTCCGGTTCGGGATTTATTTTTCCAGTGGGAGAGTTGGTTGGTCAAGGATTAGTATCAGGACCAGATAGATTAGAAAGTTTCTTCGGAAATGTCACCTATGGTGATGGTTACGGTAGCGCTTTACAAGCAGTTTTAAAAGGTCAAGCAGAAGTTGCTGCGGTATCAGAATATGCTTTGCTACCACCTTGGATTACAGCAGCAGAAGGTAAACAATTGCGAGTGTTGCAACAAGTTCCGGGAGTTCCCGCCCATGGAATTGTGATTGACGATCGCATTCCTGCGCCAATGCGAGAAAAGCTAATTAATGCTTTCTTGACTATGAATGAGCCGACAAACAATTCATTGTTCCGCAGTTTATACAATTCCCAGAAATTAGTAAAAGTCGATCACAACACCCATTTAGCAACGTTAAGTCAAGCTTTGAAACGGGCTCAATTAGACCCGTAATTTGATGAGGTTTATTGTTTACTGTTGACTGTGAGTCATTGCTCTCTTCGACCACGCTCAGAGAGCAATACCTCGTTCCCAGGCTCTGCCTCAGCATAAAAATTGCCTTCAGGGAGCAATACCTCGTTCCCAGGCTCTGCCTGGGAATGCAGTTCCAGAGGCTCCGCCTCGGAAGCATCCCGATTTACCTCGTTCCCAGGCTCTGCCTGGGAATGCAGTTCCAGAGGCTCCGCCTCGGAAGCATCCCGATTTTGCATAGGCGAAGCATGACCTCCGTAAATCTCTGATTATAACTAATAAATTGTCTGCGGTCATGCTTCGCCCCTACGAATATATTTACAAAACACAGATGCACCCTCTACCTCAGCCTAAAAATTGCCTTAAACTGGTAATTTGCTGTTCCAAAATCTATCAATAAATACTGACGATGACCATCGAATGTTCTCAAATAAAAACAGCTTATTCTCCCTCGCTAAATCGGTCAATTCTCAACGGAATTGATTGTAAGATCGAACAAGGAGAATTTGTCGCCTTACTGGGTTTGAACGGTGCGGGAAAATCCACCCTATTGCGCTCCTTTGTTGGCTTAGTCCCCGTCCAAACCGGAGAGATGCGGATTAATGAGATGGTGATGAATACGCGCACGATCGCCCGAATTCGTCGGGATATCGGCTTGATTTTTCAAGGTGGCGGTTTGGTGAAGCAGTCCATGGCAATCGAGAATGTGTTGTGCGGTTGTTTAGGAAGCTTAAATACTTGGCAGACACTGTGGGGTTTTCCGAAACCAAAGCGCGATCGAGCTTTGGAATTACTCGCAGATTTCGGACTCCAAGACCTAGCATATCAAAAAACTGGACTACTCAGTGGCGGACAACAGCAAAAAGTAGCCATAGCCCGCGCCTTAATTGAATCTCCACGGATTTTATTAGCCGACGAACCTACCACCGGATTAGATGTCATCGCCGCCCGACAAGTCATGGAAATTCTGGCCAAACTCCACAAAGAACAGGGGATGACAGTAGTGGTAGTATTGCACGACTTAGCCATGGCGAGCAATTATCCAGAAAGGGCGATCGTCCTCGATGCCGGTCAAATAATCTATGATGGCAAATGTCAAAACTTGTCAGAAAAATTCAGCAGATTAAAACATTCCAAAATTGCAGTCTAAACTCTACCCTTCTCCACTCTTCCTCTGCGCCCTCTGCGCCCTCTGCGGTTAATAAAAAAAAATCACCAAACACAAAATATCACTGTAAATAAAAATATAAACAAATACAAATGAACGAAAAAAGACTAAATAATTTATCAAAAAACTATAGTTGGGTAAAAAACCTAGGGATTATAGCAGGTTTAATTATAATTTATGGTTGGGCGCTCAGGGGATTAGAAATTGACGCGGAAACCTTGGTTAGCAGTTGGCCTTACATGACCGATTTTATTTCCCGTTTGTGGCCTCCGAATCTGGAAATTATAGATGTAGCAATCAAGGCTTTGATTGAGACTATTCAAATGTCTTTATGGGGAACCACTATGGGGGCAGTTTTTTCTGTACCGATCGCTATTTGTAGCGCCCATAATATAGCACCAACGTGGTTGCAATTGCCGGCTAATTTTATCCAAAATGCGGTGCGAGCCGTGCCTTCGATTGTGTTAGGATTGTTGTTTGTATCGGCTACTGGTTTGGGGGCACCGGCGGGTACTTTGGCTTTGGGCATTTATACGATCGGCTATTTGGCTAAATTTTACCAGGAGGCGATCGAATCTGTAGAAGTGCGATCGATCGAATCTTTGCAGGTAGGAGGTGCATCTTGGCTGCAAGTTGCCCAATATGGAATTTTCCCCCAAGTATTGCCCCTAGGGTTGGGTTATACCCTGTGGATGTTTGAATATAACATCCGCGCTGCTTCCGTTTTGGGAGTAGTTGGTGCTGGTGGTATTGGTTTTGAATTAGTTAATTATATTCGAGCTTTTGAATACAATAAAGCTACAACTATGATGTTAGTTTTGTTAGTTGTGGTGACGGTTATAGATGTGATTAGTAGTAAATGGCGGCAGCGTTTAGAAGCTAAGTAAGATTAATTGAACCGCGAAGGTGCAAAGAACCCCCCCCTGCCCCCCCCAAGGGGGGAATGATATCGTTTCCGGCTGCATCGGAATGATTTAACCGCAGAGAACACAGAGGACACAGAGGGAGAGAATAGAGATCTGAATCATTCAGATGCTACCGGATTTGATATTACTTGTTTTCACTGGTGGCCCAAAACCAAAGCCATATCATTCCGGTGCAACCGGAATTGATATGAAACAGCCCTGCGGCTGCCAGCGGGTTAAAAATTTACTGGGCTTATGCCCAGTTATTCTTACTTGGTTAAACCGTGTTCGAGGGCGTAACGAACTAATTCTGTGCGACTGTTAGTACCTGTTTTGCTAAACAAACGACTGACATATTTTTCCACATTACGCACGCTAGTTTCTAAGCGGCGGGCAATTTCTTTGTTCATCAAACCTTGGGCAACTAAGTCTAAAACACTTTGTTCTCGCGGAGTCAAATCTATTTTAATCAGGGAAGGACTTTGGGTTATCGAACTCCGTCCGCTCAGCAAAGACTCAATTCTCGCCATCTGATTGGCCAAAGCTGCAATATCGGGATTTTCCCCATTCTCGCTCATCTCCTTAGCCGCCGCGCGACGAGCTAGCAAATTGGTGACAATGGCCACTAATTCATCGGGATCGAAGGGCTTAGAAAGATAGGCGTCGCAACCTGCTGTATAGCCTTGAATACGATCGCTCGTCATGCCCTTAGCCGTCAAAAACACTACGGGTAAAGCCTTATAGCGAGGATCTTCCCGCACTTGTTTGAGAAACTGATAGCCGTCCACCTGGGGCATCATAATGTCGGAAATGAGCAAATCAGGATTTTGCTTTTGCAAGATTTCCCAGCCGTCGCGAGCATTACTGGCAACCTCAACCACAAAATTACTATCTTCTAAATAAGCTTGTACTGCTTCCCGCAAGCCCGGTTCATCATCTACCAGTAATAATCGTGCTGACATTTCTCTTACCTTTGTCCTTTATTACTATTATGTTAAAATTTTGCCAAATTTAACTATTATTATCTTGACTAATGAAGGCAAATATTGTATGTTGAGCTCTTCGACTCCGCGGCGGTTGGTATCTGTGCTGCCCAAGGACTGCTAATATTACCCCCCCAACCCCCCCTTACTAAGGGGGGGCTAAGACTTCATCAATAGCACATCTTTAGAAAAATGGTATAAGTCGAAGAGTCAACCAATCTCGACCATCAAAACTTGAGGTCAAAACTCCAAACTGTTTAAACTTTAGAGCGATCGGTCAAAATTTCATAGCCGGTGTCCGTCACCAACACAGTATGCTCAAACTGAGCAGACATGGCATTGTCCACCGTGACAGCAGTCCATTTATCAGCGAGTGTCCGAGTATACTTAGAACCTGCATTCAAAATTGGTTCGATCGCCAATGTCATACCCGATCGCAATTTTACATTCGGCATTTCGCGAGTACGGAAATTGAAAACCGACGGTTCCTCGTGCAAATTGCGCCCAACGCCGTGGCCTGTAAACTCCTCAACGATGCTAAAACCATTACTTTTAACATGATCTTCGATCGCACCAGCCAGATCGAGCAAATAAGCACCAGCCCTTACTTGTTCAATGCCTTTATAGAGAGCTTCCTCAGCAACTCTAATTAACTTAGCCGATTCCGGTGTCACCTCCACAACGGGAATCGTAATACAAGAATCGCCGTGAAAACCTTGATAATACGCTCCCGTATCCACCTTGAGAACATCTCCGGCCCGAATCACTTTTTTCTTACTAGGAATACCGTGAACTACTTCATTATTAATACTAGAGCAAATGGAGCCTGTGAAGCCGTGATAGCCTTTAAAACTCGGAGTTGCACCCATAGAACGAATGCGTTTTTCCGCATAAGCATCTAAATCTGCCGTAGTCATTCCCGGCTGCACCATTTGGGAAATTTCCTTTAGGACAGTAGCGACAATTTTGGCTGCTTGCCGCATAATTTCGATTTCGCGTTCCGATTTAATTTCAATGCCTCGGCGCTGTTTTTTGACTTGGGGTTGTTGAGTTGGGCTAGAAAGGAGACCGCTAAAAATATTCATGTATTAATCGAGTAATTTTCTACTTTGACACTCTCAGACTTGCAAACTAAATTGTACCAAATATGGACAGGGATTGAAATCGTTTCCGGTTGCTGACCTGGGAGATGGAAAAACACGATCGCTCGTACTCTAACCCATATTCCGCACCCCCAACTGGCACCTACGCGGAATGTGGGTTAAAATATAGTCCCCAAACCTATTCACAGCAATCAAAGCAGCTTATTCAACTATCAATAAAATTGATAGTTGAATTTTGAGTTTCCGATGAGGATGTGAATTTTTTCATTCAGAATTTTAGCTGTGCTAAAATTCGAGAATGAAACAGCCCTGGGATGCGAGGGGGATCTAGACTTGGCTACGAACGATAGATACCAAGGGTTTCAGGCTTAAGTTGACACCAATGGTAGGGGGGCCCCAATTCCCAATTCCCAATTCCCAATTCCCAATTCCCAATAACCACTAAGATTACTTCCAGTTTTGCCAGGAACTATTAAAAATAGAAGTACCCGGAAATGCGATGGGATTGGCATTCTGTTGCAGCCGCAACTGTAACACCTCCAAATTGGGCTCGCGGGACGGCAATTCGTCCACCAATTGATAAGGTATAATCCCATTTTCTAGGGAAAAAGCAGCCGTAATTCCGGCCGCCGCACCAGCGGACCATTCAAAAGAATGCACCCGATAAGCAGCCGCCGCTGTGTGGCTGACAGCAATACTTTTACCCGCCACCAACATATTATCAATTTTCTGAGGAATCATTGCCCGCAGCGGAATTTGGAAGGGATAAGCTTGACCTTGACCTTTGCGAGTTCCTTCACGTTCGGTGTTTCCTGGTGCTTCTGGGGGACTGTTGGTCATGCAGGGGTGAAAGTCGATCGCATAATGACCAATACCCACAGCATCTGGATAAATAGTAGCGCGCGATCGCGATTTTGTATTCTCAACCGATTGACTACCCACAGCCAAAGCCGGCGCATTCAAACCACCCAAATTCAGCCACAAATTCCGGTAATCTTCCGCCGACAAATTCTGACGGTAAAAACTATCCTTAAAATTAGTGCGAGACATATCAACTTCCCACACCGTAAAACCTTGAGGCTGACTCAAACTTGGTCTCCCAATAATTCGTCTGCCCTCCCGCATATAAGGATATTTAGAAAGTCCGTGAACGGTCCCCATCGGCGAATCTAGTCCGCTCAAAAATCGATTATTTGGATAAGGCTTTTTCACACCATTACCCAGTTGCGAGTCAGTGGTTCCTGCTACCAACCAGTAGAAAAAGCCTTTAGCATTTTCTTCCCCACGCCGCAAAGTTTCTGTTCGCAAACCACCCATCCAGCCACCGGGTTGTAGTTGACCGTTCGCTGCGAGTTGCGCGCGAGAATAAATTAAATTATCCTGGGAAGAACCAGGGCGATAGTCATTACCCCAAGTCCAGTTTTGCATGGAAATATCCCCAGGGTAAATTGGGAATTGCTTGGGGTCGGCAGGGCGCGGTTCATCGGGTTTCATACTCCTGATTTGGCGGTAGCTGAAAACCAAAGGAAAACTAGCTAATCTCTGCAATTCGTAACTGTAATAAGGAGCATATTGCTGATAGAAAGATGGCTGTTGCTGCTGTTGGGGTTCCTTCGTTGCCTCCATGGCAAAGGTGTAGGTAAAACCTTGAGTACAATAAGCATCACCCGTAGGACTTGCAGAGGAAGGTTCTAGGGGGGAACGGGGGTCAATCCCCAGGCGGTAGGGTACGTCGGCTAGTCCGATTAATTCGCCGGTTTCTGTGGCATCGACAACGTACCAATCAGCACCCCCCCTAGCCCCCCCTTGTAAAGGGGGGGAACTTGTGGCCTTCTCGCCCCTGACTAAAGGGGGGGAACTTGTGGCCTTCTCGCCCCTGACTAAAGGGGGGGAACTTGTAGCCTTCTCGCCCCCTTGTAAAGGGGGGGAACTTGTAGCCTTCTCGCCCCTGACTAAAGGGGGGGAACTTGTGGCCTTGTCGCCCCCTTGTAAAGGGGGGGAACTTGTGGCCTTCTCGCCCCTGACTAAAGGGGGGGAACTTGTAGCATTCCCCCCCCTTGGTAAGGGGGGGTTAGGGGGGGTCTGACGTGGTTTGGGAATAAACCGGATAATGGTTTTGTTAAATCGCGCCGAATTTTCGTAGCGGTAGGCATCTTCGATGGTTTTAGAAAGGGTTTCGGTGTTGATTGGTGGGGTATTGGGGGCTGGTTGGTGCGAAATGGCGATCGCACTTTTAATTTGTTGACCACCCACCGCATTTCCCGCCACAGCAGGAGTAATTTCTAGTTCTTTAATTACCGTATTGGGAAACCATTTCAGCTTACCATTTCCTGTTTTAGCAGCATCCTGTAACACTTCAAATAAAATTTTGTTACCGTCGTAGGGCATGAAACAGGAATAACTAACCCAACAGCCTCCGGGATTAAGACGGCCGTAATGTTCCTTGATGCGCCGTCGCAATTCTAGGTAGCCGCGGGGGTAAAATAAGAGCGATCGCTGAGTCTCTCTTTCATCCAGTGCAGAGGTTCCCTGGGAGGAGATTTGGCCACCTACCCAGTCCGTAATTTCCGTCATACAAACCGTGCGACCAGCCCGCAAACCTTCGTAGGCGGTAGCAGCACCAGCCAGTCCGCCACCTGCTACCAGAATATCACAAGTTTCCTCGCGATCTAGATTGCGATTCGGCGCGGAAAATACGGGTGAAATAGTGGATATTACCGAAATTAGACCGAGAGATAGGCTCAAGAGCGATCGACTTTTGAGCCAGAATAAATAGCTTGGCAGTTTCATCGCAGATTGTTGGTTAAATTTTGACATAACTCCAGATAGTTATTGCGTCCAAATCTTTATTTTGCACTATACTGACATTTAAGTGTACAGTCAGAGCAACTTTTTTATTTTTCTGGCGCATTAGTAAGTATAACAACTATTTAATATTCCCATGAACCCGATGAGCAACCTTCTCAGATTTTTTCGATTATTGCTCCCTTTTGAAAAATTTAAAATTACCACAACTTTAAGTTTTTCTAAGGTTCTACAAAGATTAGATGAAGTTGTCGATACTCCCAAAATTTTTAGAATCGTGATACCTTTTGGGCCACCACCTCCCAAACCTTATGAGGGAACCATAAATGGCAAGACTTTTAAAATTAGTCGGATTATCAGCGGTCGCAATTCTTTCCTGCCATTTATTCAAGGAGAAATACATCCTCAACCCTTCGGTTGTGTAATCGATATTAACATGAGTTTGCATAAACTTGTGATGATATTTATGATTTTTTGGTTGTGGTTCACAGGTAGTATTGGCATTTTTGCTTTATTTGCTTGGTTGGCAGAACCGTCTGTGGGACCTATATTTCTTCCCTTGTTAGGAATGTTTATATTTGGGTTGATTTTGTTTATAGTTCCGTTTAAGATAGAAGCAAAAATCGCTACTAAGTTTTTATCTACATTGTTTAATTAAGTAGAAGGGATAAGAACCCCCCCCTGCCCCCCCCAAGGGGGGAAATGCTGGGAGAAGTCACCCCCCCAAGGGGGGAAATTCTGGGAGAAGAACCCCCCCTGCCCCCCCAAGGGGGGAAATGCTGGGAGAAGTCATATCAAATCCGGTAACATCGGAATTATTCATCTCTCTTATCTCCCTCTGTGTTCTCTGCGTTCTCTGTGGTTAAATCATTCCGATGCAGCCGGAAACGATATCACCCCCCAAGGGGGGAAATTCTGGGAGAAGAACCCCCCCCTGCCCCCCCCAAGGGGGGAAATTCTGGGAGAAGTCACCCCCCCCCAAGGGGGGAAATGCTGGGAGAAGTCACCCCCCCAAGGGGGGAAATTCTGGGAGAAGAACCCCCCCTGCCCAGGGCTGTTTCATTCTCTTGTAGGGGTAGTGCCCCCGTGCCTACCCCCGCCGTCTTGAAATCACCTTTTGTTAAACTTTACTTTCAAATCGTTAACGGTGGCCGCTCTTTGCGGTAAAGTGATTTTGCGATCGATCTTTGCTTCCTCTGGCGATCGCATTGTTAAACTAATTCGCTTCAACTTCTCATTCACCTCCAAAACTCGGACTTTCACCACTTGTCCGACTTTCACAATCTGTTTGGGATCTTCGACAAATCTGTCTGCTAATTGAGAAATATGCACTAAACCATCTTGGTGTACTCCCACATCGACAAAAGCCCCGAAGTTAGCTACATTCGTGATTATTCCTTCCAATTCCATGCCCGCTGTCAAGTCAGACATTCCTTTGATTCCTTCTTTAAAAGTAGCGTATTTGAACTCAGCTCGCGGGTCTCGGCCTGGCTTTTCTAGTTCGGAAATAATGTCTCGCAGGGTTGGTTCGCCCACTTTTTCTGTGACATATTTCTTAATATTTACACCCTTGAGTTTTTCGGCTATTTGTGTTACTTGGGTTAGCGGTATGTTCAAATCCTTGGCGATCGCCTGAACTACTGCATAACTTTCGGGATGGACTGCGGTATTATCTAACAGGTTCTCGCCGTTGCGAATGCGGAGAAATCCGGCTGCTTGTTCAAAGGCTTTGGGACCTAGTTTGGGGACTTTCAGGAGTTGGCGACGATTTTTAAATGCGCCGTTTTCGTTGCGGTAATTGACAATATTTTTGGCTACTGTTGGACTCATTCCTGACACAAAAGTTAGCAACTCTTTGGAGGCTGTGTTTAAATCTACTCCTACATAGTTGACACAGCTTTCGACTGTTTCATCTAGTTTCTTTTTCAGCAGTTTTTGGTCAACATCGTGCTGATATTGTCCAACTCCAATGGATTTGGGGTCGATTTTGACCAGTTCGGCTAAGGGATCTTGTAAACGTCTTCCAATGCTGACTGCGCCCCTGACGGTGATGTCGAGATCGGGAAATTCGGCGATCGCCACTTCACTGGCTGAATAAACCGATGCGCCGGATTCATTCACCATCACTTTAATTGGCTTGGTGTCTAATTCTGCCAAAACTTCGGCCACAAATTCATCGGTTTCGCGGGAAGCGGTACCATTGCCGATCGCAATTAATTCAATTTTATATTTTTCAATTAAATGCTTGACAATTTTAGCAGCTTGCTGTCTCTGACTGGCTGCTTGGTGTGGAAAAATCGCTTGATATTCCAAAAATTGTCCAGTTTCATCCAGGGCGGAAACTTTGCAGCCGGTGCGAAATCCCGGATCGATCGCCAATGTGGGCTTCATTCCCGCCGGCGCAGACAGCAGCAACTCCCGGAAATTGGTTTCAAAAGTGGCGATCGACTCAATATCCGCAGCAGTTTTATTGTGCGATCGCACTTCCGTCATCAAAGAATTCTTCATCAGTCGGTTAAACGCATCCTTCAACATCGATCGATAAAACTCCTTAACAAAGGGTATCTTAGTTTTAATTTCCTGAAATTCCAGATAAGCCATCACCGCTGCTTCATCAAAAGTCAAGTCTAAATCCAATATTCCTTCACTTTCCCCCCGAAACAGTGCTAACATATTGTGTGAATTAACACTTCTGGCAGCCACTTGGTAATTGCGGTACATTTCAAACTTGGTACTTCCTTCAGGAAAATCCTCTTTAATCTTCGAGACAAACAATGCTGTTTCCATCAAAAACTCTCGCAAGTATGCCCGCAACTCTGCTTTTTCCGAAACACCTTCTGCTAAAATATCCCCAGCACCTTTGAGAGCATCTTCTGCTGTTTTCACTCCCTTTTCTTCCGAAATGTATTTAGCTGCTTCTGCTTCCACATCTGCTGGTTGAGCTTCGGGTTGATTCAAAGACTGGATAAACTCTGCTAGGGCTTCTAAACCTTTTTCTCTGGCAATTGTTGCTCGCGTCCGCCGCTTTTGTTTATAAGGTAAATAAAGGTCTTCTAATTCATTTTTTTGCAAACAAGATTGAATTTTGGCTTCCAGTTCTTCCGTGAGTTTTCCTTGGGCAGAAATAGTCGCTAAAATAGATTTTTTGCGGTCTTCGATTTCCGTCAGATAGGTAAAGCGATCGGAGATATCGCGTAACTGAATTTCATTAAGAGAATCGGTTTTTTCTTTCCGGTAGCGGGCTATAAATGGAATTGTTGCTCCCTCAGAGAAGAGTTCCAGAGCATTGTTTACTTGAGCAAGATTGATGGACAGTTCTTGAGCTATTAGTTGAGGAATGTTGAGCATAGTGCAGATTTTCTGGTCAATTGCTGGCGATTAAGTAATTATTTAGGAGTGGCGGGGATTAATCACAAAAATTAACCCCAGAGGAGAAGAGATTAAGAAGAGTTGGGTGCATCTGTGTTTGGCAAATATATTCCTAGGGGCTGTAGCATGACGGCTGTAAATCTCTGGTTATTACTAATAAATTGTCTGCGGTCATGCTTCGCCTATGCGAAATTGGGATGCTCCCGAAGAACCCCCCCCTGCCCCCCCCCAAGGGGGGAATTTTAGGAATAAGAACCGGGTGCATCTGTGTTTGGCAAATATATTCCTAGGGGCTGTAGCATGACGGCTGTAAATCTCTGGTTATTACTAATAAATTGTCTGCGGTCATGCTTCGCCCTTACAACATCGGGATGCTCCCGAAGAACCCCCCCCCTGCCCCCCCCAAGGGGGGAATTTTAGGAATAAGAACCGGGTGCATCTGTGTTTGGCAAATATATTCCTAGGGGCTAGGAGTATTATAGTGATTTTAGCATAAATGCAGTCATTTCTCAAATTCCGACTCTTCGGTCATTTGAATGTTTCTGCATAGGGAGATTGGTGCAAGTAGGCTTTGTTTGCGGAACCGAAAAGCTTGAGTTTGCCTGCCACCACCGATCGCATGGCATCGATCGCCTTTGTCATCACTTCCAGCAAATCAGGATCTGACAAAGAACTGCTAGTTTTCAACACCTCCATATAAGCTTCCCGAACTTCGGTGTTGACATTGAATTTAGAGACACCTAATTTAATAGATTCACTAATCATTGATTCGGGTAAACCGCTAGCACCATGCAGCACTAAGGGCACTGAAACCAAAGCCCGGATTTTTGCCAGCCGGGGAAAATCGAGTTTTGGTTCACTCAAATATTGACCATGAACATTGCCAATTGTTACCGCCAAAAAATCCACTTTAGTTGCTTGAATAAACTCAACTGCTTGTAAGGGGTCGGTCATTTTTGCAGCTTTTGCTTCAATAGTCAAACCATCTTCCGTGCCGCTAATTCTGCCAATTTCTGCCTCAACTACCGCGCCGTTAGCGTGGGATAATAGAGTCATTTCACGGGTAAAACTCAAGTTTTTTTCGTAGGGTAAAGGAGAACCATCTGCCATAATTGATTTGATACCGGTGGCTAGGGCTAGATGGATGTCTTTTTCTGAGGTACTGTGATCTAAATGTACGGCGATGGGTACTAAGGATTTGCGGGCTGCTTCCATGCAAAGGGCGACTAAAGGCGATTTTCCGTATTTAAGGGCGCTGGGGTGAAGTTGAAGCATGGCTGGACTTTGAAGCGCTTCGGCTGCATCAATCACGGCTTTAACTCCTTCGAGGTTATAAACATTAAAAGCCCCGATCGCATAAGCATTTCTCCGGGCTGTTTCCAGCAATTCGCTAGTTGATGTCAGCATAAGTACCAGGCTCAAAACGGTTCTGAATACTTACAATTTTATCGGTGAATGTACAAAATGTATAAAATGTACGGAATTGTGGCAAAAGATCGCCTAAAAACTCCAGTGTTTTGAGCTTTCAGACACCGGAGTTCCTATCCCCAAATTTTCCATCGCGCTTTCAGGATTCAACCGTCAGCCTCAGTAACAGTCTCAGTAACAATATCTGCCATCTTGAGCTTTTTTTTGTCTTTGGGCGATGCGTTTATGTCCTAAAATTGTGGAGATAATCACACATCGATCGCCCTTTGGGAGATGAGGATGAGATAGTGTGAGCCTGCCTTTGGCTTCTAAACTGGTTAATCCACACTGATTTTCACTGTTATAAACTGGGCAACCTTGGAAATTGAACATAGCTCGTCGGAAGGTTCCTTTGTCTGTGGGTTTGTTATTTCCATCAATTTTGAGCAGTGTTGTTTCCGATTCTCCTTTGTCGTTAATTGCTGTATGTATTTGAATATCTGGCTCTAAGCTTTTCCATTCACCGGCTGGTACTGTGGCTGGGGGAGTATCGGATTTGTGAATGGCTACTTGTACGATGTTTCCTACTTGTTTGAAGCTGGCTTGCCATGCAATTTTATCACGTTTGGCGTTGCTGCGGGCTGTTACCATGGCCTGATAAGCGCGATCGACTGATGTTTTGATGCGGTAGTTGTTGATGAACATTTGCCAAGCGGGAGCGCTAACTGCGCTGACAATGCCTAAAATTAATACTATGGTTAGTAGTTCAACCACTGTAAAACCCGCAGCAGAGGCTGTTGCTCTGCTTGTGAAACTTTTATGAATTGACATTTAGATGCACTCCTAAATGGCGTTAAGAAAAGTTATCTAATTGAATTAGGTTTATATTAATTGCTGAATTTTGTGTATGTGTAGATCGGTATTTACGGAATTTTAAGGAAAGGTACGATCGCACTTTGGATGTGGAGCGTGTTTGTGAAATATCGATCGCATTTGGCATCCTCCGCGATTTATCGAAGCTGAGCAGAGCTGTTTCATTCTCTTGTAGGGGCGGTGCCAAGAGTGCCCGCCCCCATCTCTGAGACTAATACCATTTTCATAAAGTCATACTACAGATGTAGTTCAAAGCCCCCCCTTGGCAAGGGGGGGTTGGGGGGGTAGATATGTAGCGCTACTTTATGAAATTGGTATAAGAGGGTAGGCACGGGGGCACTACCCCTACAAAACGATGATTTGTCACCAGAATGAAACAGCCCTGCCCCATTGGTGTCAACTTAAGCAGATCATCTGCGAGTCCGCGAGTCCTAAGCGGGGTTGAAACCCCTGGCTAATAGCGAAAGTCCTCTCAAAGAGGACTGAAGAGAAGAATCTCAACTCATTAGTCCTCTTTTAGAGGACTTTAGCTTTGAGACAGGGGTTTAAACCCCTGTCGGACTATCGGTTTGACGTTAAGTTGACACCAATGGCCCTGCCCCTGCCCCCCCTAGGGGGGATGGGGGGATGGGAGAAGAGGGACGAAAAATCGTACTCTTATCCCCCCCTTCTGTAGGGGCGGTGCCCCCGTGCCCGCCCTCTCGGCTCGTTCAGATCTAGATTTAATAGTCAAATTTTTAATTGGTATTGTAAATATCGTGCAACATTCTTCGACCCCCCCTAGGGCGTGTTTTCAAACTCGTTGTATACTGGAAAATAGGCGATCGCAACCACTTAACGCTCATGAACCGAGGAGACTTAAGTAACGAACAGTGGGAGAGGTTACAACCGCTACTTCCCCCTCTC